>DAIQNC010000131.1:1743-8528 GCA_036788655.1 Ktedonobacteraceae bacterium | reverse complement strand
CGAGGGTCAGACACTCGCCGACTATATTGCGAGTACATCGGCAAAAGGCCAATTTCCACCACCCACTCAACTTGTGAGCATGTTCACTTCCATCAGTCTCGCTGTAGACTACGCTCATCAAAAAGGCATGATTCACCGCGATATCAAACCTGCGAATATTCTGCTCGATAAAAATAACACGTCGCACAATCTTGCTGGAGAACCGATACTCACTGATTTCGGTCTGGCAAGGCTTCTCGGAACGTCTTCTGGTCTCGCAACGGCAACGCAGCCGGGAACACCGCTTTACACGTCACCGGAACAGGCTCAAGGTTATGCTGGCAATGAGCGTAGCGATTTGTATTCACTGGGCGTTATTCTGTATGAAATGGCGACAGGTGTACCACCATTTCGAGGTGATACGCCTGTTGAAATTCTCTCACAACATATCTATGCTACGCCCATCTCACCTGTGCTATTCAATCCGGGCATTCCGCCAGCCCTGACGCTGGTAATTATGACCGCACTTGCAAAAGACCCGAATGCGCGATTCATCCGTGCTTCAAGCATGACAGCCGCACTTGCGGAAGCACTTCATGTGCAACCATCCAGAGCCATAAGCCAGCCTATGTACCCACCAGATGCACCCGATATGGCAACGCAATTAGGCGCGTCGGCACTGATTTCAAGAGGATTGAGTCCGCTACCTACCGATTTCACACCTTCTGCTCCTCCTGCATCATTTACTCCCATGCATGGCAAGCCTCTTGCAGTTGCTTCAAGTCAAACACCACAGTTTCCCCCATCGTCACTTCACGCAATGACGCCTACACAGCCTCAAACACAACCAGGAGCCATCTCTCATACGACATCAGCAACAACACCGTTTATACAGACACCTACCGAACAGCCAGCAACCCAACGTACACCAACGCCACCAACTGCTCCACCATTGCCGCCTACAAAGAGACGTTGGAACAGGATATATACAGTGCTGGTCGCGCTCATACTTCTCGTACTACTTGGTTCTGGTCTCGGTGCGTATTTCACCTTTTTGCATCCCAATAACGCTCCGGTTGCGCTGTCAGGCGGACAGGCTTTTTTCTTGAGTAGTGGGCAATTTGACTTCGGAACGGCTCAAGGTATCGGCGACGAGCTACAAATCAATCTTCAACATATACCCGACCCTCAAGCTGGTAAGTCATATTATGCCTGGTTGCTGGGTGATAAGCATCCACAGGTAGAGAAAGACCCACTGGAGCCTACGCCACAATTTACGTTACCACTCTTGCTAGGAAAGTTGACAGTCACACAGGGGAATGCTACGCTTTTTTATCAAGGAACGCCTCAGCACGACAACCTTCTCTCGGTGACGAGCCGACTGCTGATTACTGAAGAGAATACAAACGGAACACCGCGTGGCCTTGCAGCACCGAGTAGCACATGGCGATACTATGCAGAGATTCCGCAGACACCTTATGGCTCAAAACACCTCAGTGCGCTCGACCATATTCGCCACCTGTTCTACAAAGAAACAAAGGTAGAGGTTCTGGGATTGGCGGGTGGCCTCGATGTCTGGCTGTTCAGAAATACAGAAAAAGTCATGGAATGGGCGAGTAGTGCGCGAGACGACTACCGTCCTCAGATTACCGATCCAACGCTCATGCATAATCTGTTCCTGAGCATTCTGGACTATCTGGATGGTTCACCAAACGTGCATATTGATACGCCAGTCGGAAGTCCTATCGTTGCTGACCCCACTATATCAAAAGTTGCACTGCTCTCTGTTGTGCCAGCACAACAACAGCTTACCGATGTCCTGAATAACCCTCCTGGTTATGTAACACACATCCAGCTTCACTTGAATGGTGTTGTGCAGGCTCCTGATGCAACACCGCAGATGCGTCTACTCGCAACAAAGATTATCGAGTCGGTGAATAATGCACAAAAATGGCTCCAACAGGTGCGAGCATATGCACGGGAACTTGCCGCAATGAATGCGGCACAACTCTCACAGCCTTCAACGCTTACCATTCTCGATAACATGTTGTCCAACGCTACCTTTGCCTATATAGGACAGTTGAATCCTGCAAACAACGAGATTATTCCAGGTGTGCTACAAGCCCATTACGATATACAACAACTCGCAACCTTCACAATCACATCACAAGTACCTCATACGCTTTGAGGCTATATTCACGTTTCAGATCAGGTAGTGAATGTAAAGGAAGGTATGGAAACAAGACAATTCGGTAAATACAAGTTATTGGAAAGCCTGGGTCATGGAGGTATGGGTGAGGTCTGGAAGGCTCTTGATACACAGCTACAACGCTATGTCGCTGTGAAGTTTCTACGTGCCAATCTCCAGACCAATCCTGATTTCATCACCCACTTCATGCGTGAAGCCCAATTTATTGCATCGCTACATCACCCCAATATAGTGCAAGTACATGACTTTCAGATTATCACCGAGCAGGACTCTGATACAAAAGCATATATGGTGATGGACTATATCGAAGGAGGAACACTGGCGGACTATATCCGTCACACATCACGTAAAGGTCTCTTTCCCCCGGCTACCGATTTTGTACAGCTTTTGACGGGTATGAGTCTGGCGGTAGATTATGCTCATCAGAAAGGCATGATTCACCGCGATATCAAACCCGCGAATATTTTGATGGATGCATCCACCAGTTCAGGAAGCTTGATAGGCGACCCTATTCTTACTGACTTTGGTATAGCGAAACTACAAGACACAAATGCATCAACACTCACCAATGCACTGCTTGGCACACCGCTCTATCTGTCGCCGGAACAGGCCAGGAACCAGCCCATCACGCATCGTTCAGACCTCTATTCACTGGGCATCGTGCTATATGAACTGTTGACTGGCATCACTCCTTTTCGTGGCGACAGCCCGATGGTGATTATGATGCAACACGTCTACGATATGCCCACGCCACCAGCCCTGATTAACCCTGCTATTTCACCTGCACTTTCGGCAGTGGTTATGCGCTCTATTAGCAAAGACCCGATGGCACGTTTTCCTTCTGCCATTGCTATGGCAATCGCAGTTGCTGAAACGTTCAACCTGTCTATCTCTTCGATAATGGAGGCAGGCGAAAACACGTATTTCACTCCCAATAATAGCGTTTTTACACATCAATCGCCTGTTCAATTCTCTCACATACCAACACAATATACACAACAACATACCTATCCAACTCCACCGCCACAACTCGCATCCAGTTCCCTTCGTGATTTAGATGGGCCAACCAGCATTTCTCCCTCTTCCTCTCCGGCAAGAAATGAAACATATGCAACAACGCCTGAAAACGTCAATACAGTGATGACGCCTGCAAGTCCTCACAATACACCTGCATACAATCAATCGGCAGCTTCGCTCAATTCACAACAAGCACCACCTGTATCACCCTTACCATCTACCCCTTCTGCACCGCCTACACGGACGAAACGCAGAAATATGTTTATTGTGCTGACAGTGGGAATCCTGATTTTGCTTGTTGGTGTCAGCGTATTTTCCATCTATCCATTGCTGCGCTCGCATAATGGGGCTTCAGCGACGCCAACATCTACTATCGGGGGTGTTGTGGGACGCATTGTCTTTATAAGTAGCCCAAACGCACCTCACGTCTATGATCAATTACAAATAGACCTCGAAAATATTCCACCACCCTCTGCTGGTAACGTCTATTATGCATGGTTGGATAATGTCAATGATACAGGAGCATATCCTAAGTGGGAAATTCAGCTTTCCAATGGGACGCTCCATCAACAATATAGCGTCTCACAAAATACAGACTTATTTGCGCCATACACGCTATTTCTCATTACAGAAGAATCGACTACCAGCACTCCTGAAGTTCCTCAACCGACAGCGCGAATGTACTACGCCATTATCACGCATCAGTCCTATTCATCGCCAACCTTTGACGTTATGCAATGTCCATCAAACAATGGAAGTAATGCCAATAATCCATGTCTATGAGTGCGAGAAGTGGAGTGTGATAGTGTAGGGGTCTGCTTCTATCACACCCTGCTTGCTACACTCACACACTACCTGCCAACTTACGGTAGCGTCAAAATCCGTTTCAATGGTGTCTCGAACTCAGTGGCAAGACAATCCATAATTACTTCATCGTAGCGTTTCGTTCCCCAACGATGGGCTTCACGCCGACGACCAACCATGCGAAAACCAGCACGTAGGTATGCCTGTATAGCCCGTTCGTTATAGGCATACGTTGAGAGCATAATATTGTGCAAACCCAGGACTGTGAAGCCGTAGTCGAGTATCAGGCGCACCGCCTCAGTACCAAAGCCTTTGCTCCAATAGTCCTTCTCACCGATGAGAATACCCATTTCCGCACTCTGGCTTCTGTCGTAGATATGACGCAAGCCAATCATGCCTATGGGTTTCATGGGCGCGTAGTCGTAGATAATGAAATCGACGCTATTACGATGTCTCTCTTTGTTATATTTATCGTACTCAGCCTCAGTCACATCCTTCGGGTTGGGGACGAGTGGATCGCCTGAAAAGAATGATACCTCGAAATCGTTCTCCCACTGAGAAAGGAGTGGAAGAAGTTTGCGGTCAAAGGGGCCAAGCGCGACTTTTTCGCCCACGATATTGATAAGCGGTGATTCTTGCTGTTTCTGTCCTACCTCTTTAGTCTCATCAATCTCAGCCATGGGTCGCTCCTTTTTTCAGTAATTGCTTGTTATCAACGGGCAAATTGTCGCATATCATTATCAGGAAGGCAACCTTTTTAGACGTTCTCTAAAAGGTTGACGCACAAAAGAAACCTGTTATACTAGAAGAGCATTTCCGACACATACAAGAAGACGGCCTCTATGGTGAAAGATACTGACACGTATCACAGGCATCAGCAGTGCCGTTCTACAATCTAATCTAGTGGTACAGGGGAGTTTGCATCATGAGCAAAGTAAAGCTACGTTGCACCGTATGTGGTAAATGGTTCCAGTCGGCCAATGCAAAGGATACCGTTTGCCCTGAGTGCGCCCAGAAAGCCCGAAAAGAGAAACAAGCTGCGAAAGCGGCACCAGTAGCAGAGGCAAAACCTGCTGCCCAGAAAGCCGCACCGCCGCCACCGAAGCCAAAACAGGCAAAAGGCGGTACAAGCCAATGGCTTGAAGCGGTAAGTGACGTGAAAATTGCTCAACCAGAGCAGCCCACACGTCCGAAAATTCCATCTTCCCCACCACGAGATAGCCGCAGTGGACTAGGAAGTAGTACAACTCCTGGTAATTATCGTGATGATCGTGGTTCCGGTTCTTCAGGCCCGTCAAATGACCAGCCCAGTAGTATAGGGGGCGTTGCAGCATATCGTGATCGTGAACGCGAAGGAACCAGTCGTGGCCCCGGCAACTATCGAGAGAATTCGTATCGTCCTGCTCCTTATCGTGTAGGTGGTGGCAACGGGCTTCCGAATGAGCCGCGCCCACGTCAACCAATGGAAGGTCGTGGCCCACGTCCCGGCGGCGAGTACCGCCCCGATAGGGGAAATCGACCCGATTATAGAGGAGATAGAGGCGGAAAACCATCGGGTAGGCCGAAAGTAAAGACGCCGAAGCCAGCGGTGCAGCCAAAACCAAAGCGTGAGAAGATTCCGCCTCCGTTGCCGTTTGTGCCAACACCGGAGCAAATTACGCAGGTAGAGACGCGCTACCTCGAACTGGCACAGCCAGAATTTGATGGCATTCGCACACAAATTTCACAAGAACTTGGCATTCCCAAAAAGGCAGTCAAGCAGATTGTGAAAGATTTGCGTGACAGTCAGCATATTCCAAGTTGGTGGGATAGTCAGCCATTCAATGGCAGTGAAGAAGACTTGGCGAAGATTCGAGCAATCTACGAGCCTACACTTCCTTTGCCAGATATCGGCGTTCACAAAAAGATTGCCGAACAACTTTCGCTCAAACCAGTTGATGTCTATCAAGGCATCAAGGCGATTCGAGCGCAGATGAACTTGCCACAGTATAACGACCCTGCCTTGCATGGTATCGAACTCAAGCCACGCGAGCCGAGAGGCAAAAAGAAGGATACCGATGAGGCAACGACACAGACTCAGGAAGTTCAGGAAACCACAGCCGAACAGGTTGTTCCGACCGACGATATCAGCACAACCGATACTGCTACTGTAGCCGCGACGGAGACGCCAACTGACGCAACAGATATGGCAGGAGAGGCTCCTGCGTCGAATACGTCCAGTGATGAGCAAGCGACGCTCGTTCCAACAAACGACATCAGTACAACAGATACACAAACTGTTGTCGATGCCTCAAATGGTCAAGAACAACCAGTAGCATTGGCGACTGGCGAACAACCCGAAGCCGAAAAGCCTGTAGAGGTCGAACAAAGCGTCTCTACCGAGGCATAACCAGAAGAGAGTGAGGGACGGGCCTCACTCTCTTTTCTCAATAGCCTTTTCGGAGCTATTTCATAAAAAGAGTGCTTGTTCAGCATTGACCATCGTTCTACTCTGTAGGGGCGTTATTCTATAACGCCCTGGTAGCCTGACAAAACATGATTCAGAGACAGAGCAGGCAGGGAATAAAAGGATAGGGTGCTAACGGGGACATGAAGGGTGGGGGACGCAGGGCGTTATAGAATAACGCCCCTACAGAGGTAAGGAAGGTATTCAACTATGTCAGACGAAAATTGCTTATTTTGCAAGATTGTCGCGGGACAGATACCTGCAACTATCGTGTATCGAGACGAGCGCGTCGTCGTGTTCCGTGACATCAATCCGGGTGCGCCACAGCAT
>DAIQNC010000131.1:0-1733 GCA_036788655.1 Ktedonobacteraceae bacterium | reverse complement strand
GTACAGCACATCGCCTCAACCGCAGATTTGACCGAAGAGGATGGGCCGCTTCTGGCACATATTTACGTCGTTGCGAGACAGGTAGCACATGAGCTTGGTATCGACCAGACAGGCTATCGTATCGTGACCAATGTTGGGCCAGACGCAGGACAATCGGTCTTCCACATGCATTTTCACCTGCTCGGTGGACGACAGCTTGGATGGCCTCCGGGTTAATCACTACATAAGAGACTTTCGGGGCGGTGGGGACTTTCAGGGCGTTATTGAACAACGCCCCAACAACAAAGGATAAATAATTTCGCGCTATGCGTATCGCTATTGATTATACTGCTGCTATTCGTCAAGGTGCTGGCATCGGCACATACGTTCGCCAACTGGTGAATGCGATGCTTGCTCAGGATACTCGCACGCACTATACCTTACTCACCAGTGGGCGTGCGACAGAGGCACATCCTTTCCCAGAGGCGGAAAACGTCACAGGACGCAATATCCTCATTCCTGATCGCTACCTGACCATCCTCTGGTATCGCTGGCGTCTTCCCTTGCCACCACCGCAACTCTTCACGGGGCCCGTAGACATCTATCACTGTCCTGATTTTGTGTTGCCCCCCCTCACAAAGCGTGTTCGCAAAATCGTGACCATTCATGACCTCGCGTTCCTGGAGCATCCAGAGTATGCAGTTCCCGCGTTAGCGGACTACCTGAAAAAAGTTGTACCGGAGGCAGTTGCTCAGGCCGATGTCGTCGCTACCGTTTCACAGGAAGTGAGTCGTACACTCATTGATCATTTTCATACCTCGCCCGACAAGCTCGCTGTTGTGCCAAACGGCGTTGGGCCACATTTTCGACGCATTACCGACCCCATATTACTTGGCGCAACTCGCCATAAATTCGGACTACAATCCCCCTTTGTCCTGGGCGTCGGCACGTTAGAGCCACGAAAAAATCACATAGGCCTTATCAAGGCTTTCTATAAAGCACAGCAGCAAAATGACGGCCCGAAGATGCTGGCAATTGCTGGTGGACAAGGGTGGCTATACGAAGAAACACGTCAATTGGTAGCCGACCTCAAACTAGAGAAAAAAGTGCTGTTTCTCGGACGAGTGACCGACCTTGAACTCGTCACGCTCTACAGCATGGCGGATATCTTCGCCTTTCCTTCATTTTTCGAGGGCTTCGGCATTCCACCGTTAGAGGCAATGGCCTGTGGGTGTCCCGTCATCACCTCGAATGTGTCAGCGTTGCCAGAGGTGGCAGGAGACGCCGCATTGCTTATTGATCCGCATGATAACGATGCGCTTGCCGATGCAATACTCACATTGCTTCATGATGAATCATTACGCGACGGGCTACGACAAAAAGGCTATCAGCGCGTTCAGCAGTATAGCTGGGCAGAATCAGCACGTAAGATGCTCACAATTTATAATAACCTGCACGACAATAAGCAGGGCAATATATAAGGACATATGTGAACAATGAAAATAGGAATTAATGCACTTTTCTTTCAATATCCGAATGTAGGTGTCGGACAATACATGACTCATCTTTTGAAGGCACTCTCTCAAGATGATACTCAAAACGAGTATGTTCTCCTGGGGCCAGAGCTTACCGATGGCTCACCGCAAACTGAGAATGTCTTTCCCTACCAATCGCAGCCAATGCCAGATTTCATTGCCCGGCGTGAAAACATTCAAAAAGTGGTATGGGAACAGGTCACAGGCCCGGCAGCCGCG
>DAIQNC010000130.1:6724-8545 GCA_036788655.1 Ktedonobacteraceae bacterium | reverse complement strand
CACTCATAAAGTCAACAAGTCCTATTTATATCAAAAGGCGTTATTCCTCTCAGGAGAATACGCCTTTATTGATGACACATTACTCTATTTTTGGGAGGGCCGCTAATGGCTATATCTTCTCTTTATCCAATACGTTTAGAAGCTTCATTGCATGAAACTATATGGGGTGGACGTAAATTAGAACGCGATGGGTGGAAACAATTTCCCCCTGAGAAGAACGTGATTGGTGAGGCATGGGAAACCGAAATAAGTACGCTTGTTCAAAATGGATCATTAAAAGGGAAAACGCTGGGCGCAGTTGTCGATGCATTCGGCCCTGCACTACTCGGCACTCAAGCTGTCTCTATCTTCGGCAATCGCTTCCCTTTGCTGGCAAAATTTATTGATGCGAATGCTGAACTGTCTGTTCAGGTGCATCCAGAGGATACGTATGCCGCTCAACATGAGCATGGAAAACTGGGAAAAACCGAATTCTGGTATATTCTTGCCACTGAACCGGGCGCAAAGATTGTGTATGGCTTTAAGCGCGATACCAACCGCGACGAGGTGCAACATGCGATAGAGCATGTCGAACTTGAACAACTGCTTCACGAAGAACCTGTCGCACCAGGTGATGTTGTGTACGTTCCTGCCGGAACCGTCCACGCTATTTGTCATGGCGTGATGCTCTACGAACTACAGGAATACTCCGATATCACCTATCGCATGTACGACTACGGACGCCTGACAGCATCGGGTCAGCCACGCGAATTGCATATCGAACGCTCGCTCGATGTGACTCATTACAATGCAACGCAAGAGGCAAAAGTACACCCGGTATCGCTCCCCGGTGGCTCAACGTATGAAGAGCGTTGCCTTGTTGCTTGCCGTTACTTCGTCACACGCGAAATCCAACTTCAAGATGCAGGCACGTTCGCTGGCACAACTGATACAAGCTGTATCATTCTGTCTTCGCTCGGAGCCGATGTGCATGTCCGTTACGGACTCGATTATGAGAATGACGAAACGCTGTCACGTGGTCAAACAATGGTCTTACCAGCCTCGCTCGGAAACTATCGCATCGAAGGACAAGGTGCATTTCTCTTCTCGTATGTGCCAACGTCCGATGACGAAGCGTGGTGTGTATGGCGTGAACAAACCCCCCGATACTAAAGCAAATGTAACCCTTTCGTAGAACGCCGATTTATCGGTTGTGCATCACTAGGGACGCGCAACCGATAAATCGGCGTTCTACGAAAGGGTTACATTTTGTGAATTACAATTCTTCGCGTCTTCGTTTCTTGCGTTCCTCGTCGAGGTCGGTAATTGTACCTTCTACAACGTTATCTTCCGCTGACTCGGCTCTACCATAGCGGTCGAAGGGATTAGGTGACGAAAAGGGATAGGATGGGCGACGTGCTGAACCCGTGAAGGTGCGTTGCATCTGGTCTATGCCGGAGATAGTTTGCGATACTGTAGAGCTAACATTTATCATGAGCAAGACAAGATAGAGGCCACCCCAGACAACCAACCCGACAATGAGCGTGATGACCCCTGCCACAATGCCATTTACCGCTCCACTCACTCGCCAGTTGAGATACGTTTCATACACCATCATCGCAATAATGGCTATCCAGAAGTAGCGTACCAGCACTTTAAGGAGCCAGTGCATAAACCACCATACCGCCTTAATGGGGTCAGATGGCATATTCCAGGGCGGCAACCACGTCCTCTTCGATATTCTCGGTGTTCTCCTACTCATCCTGTTCATCATATGGGCCTCTTTCGTACAGCACATTCTGTACGGTATAACGTTATGCTATACATATTGTATCAATATAT
>DAIQNC010000130.1:3701-6707 GCA_036788655.1 Ktedonobacteraceae bacterium | reverse complement strand
ACGCTAGTAGCAATGTTGCTTTCAATGCAAGGCATCATCCTTCACCAAAACCTGAAAGCGCGTGATACCATGATAACAAGCGTCTTGTTGTTCCATGAGATACTGTACCTCGTTATATGGAAATACAGGAAAATTCTCTCATTCAGCACCAGTAGAAAAGAGTTCTATGCGTATTCAGACCTTACTGATTGCTAATCGTGGTGAAATCGCGGTTCGCATAGCGTCCGCCGCCTCAGAATTGAGTATACGAACAGTCGCCGTTTTTTCGGAGGATGATGCACAATCGTTGCATATTCGCAAAGCAGACGTAGCCCATCCTTTGAAGGGAACAGGTGCAAGTGCGTATCTGGATATTGAGCAACTTCTGGCAATCGCTCATGAAACGAACTGTGATGCTATTCATCCAGGGTACGGATTTTTGAGCGAGAACGCTTCTTTCGCCCGTCGTTGTACAGAAGAAGGTCTGAAATTTGTAGGCCCACAGGCGGATGTCCTTGAATTATTTGGCGATAAGGTCAAGGCTCGCCAACGTGCCGAGCGTGAAGGTATTCTCGTAATTCCGGGAACATTGCATCCCACTAGTCTTGAAGAGGCACAGAATTTCATGGCCTCGCTGAGTGACTATGCGCCGATTATGATAAAGGCACTGGCTGGTGGAGGCGGACGTGGAATGCGTGTTGTATCGCATCCCGAAGAACTCGCTGAGGCATATGCTCGCTGCCAATCTGAGGCACGTGCAGCTTTCGGACAGGAGGGAGTGTATGTAGAACGATTGATTCGTAACGCCCATCATATCGAGGTACAGGTAGTTGGAGATAGCGGGGGCAATGTGACGCATCTCTGGGAACGGGAATGCACATTACAGAGGCGTCATCAGAAACTAGTAGAGGTCGCACCGAGTCCAGCCTTACCAAAGCAACTACGAGACCGAATAATAGCAGTTGCCTTGCGTCTCGCACGAGCCGTACACTACGAAAGTTTAGGGACATTCGAGTTTCTGGTGAATGCCGACCGTATTGACGATGATGCGGCATTTTATTTCATGGAAGTCAATCCACGTCTCCAGGTCGAACATACCGTGACTGAGGAACTGACAGGCATCGACCTTGTACAGACACAACTCAGAATAGCAGAAGAGCGCACATTAGCAGAAGTTGGTCTTGAACCCAGTACATTAGCAGAGCCAGTCGGGTTCGCCATGCAGGTACGTGTCAATGCGGAAACACTTGATGTGACAGGAGCGGCACATCCATCAGTTGGCACAATAACAAACTTCGCACCGCCTTCTGGCCCTGGCATTCGTGTCGATACCTTCGCGTACACGGGCTATACACTCAATCCTCGCTTTGATTCGCTTCTGGCAAAACTCATTGTACATAGTCGTTCCAATGATTACGCGGAAGTGGTGAAGCGAGCCTATCGCGCACTATGTGAGTTTGACATCGAAGGCGTTCAAACGAATATCCCTTTCCTACAAAATCTCCTGCGCCATCCTGATGTTATCGCGCATCATATCAGCACATCGTTTGTAGAGCAGCATATCGGTGAATTGCTTACATCAGGCCGCGATGGACACCCACAACTATACTTTGGGAACACCAAACAGGATGTGCGGGATAGCAATGCGTCCAGAAGTGCCGTAACAGAGCTTTCCATGCCAGAAGGCAGCGAAGCATTGATTGCACCATATCAAGGGGCAGTCGTTTCTATAGACGTTCACGTGGGCGATACGGTGCGAATTGGACAGCAGGTCGCGGTACTGGAAGCGATGAAAATGGAGTTTGTCGTGGAGGCGACGTTCAGTGGCGTCGTCCGCCAAGTCGTGGCGTCGTTAGGAGAGAATATAACAGTAGGACAAACGCTATTCCTCATTGAGCCGACAGAGAGTGTAGCACTTCACGAAAAAGAGGAGCATGACATAGACCTTGATGCTATTCCGCCGCATTTACAGGAGGTTCAAGCGCGTCACAATGCTGGATTAGATGCGTTTCGTCAGAAAGCTGTTGAGCGGCGTCACACACTCGGCAAACGCATGATTCGGGAAAACATCGCCGACCTGTGCGACCCCGAAAGCTTTATAGAGTACGGAGCGTTAGCACTCGCGGCACAGCGTCGCCGTCACAAAATGGAGCAGTTGATACAACTCAGTCCGGCGGATGGCCTGGTTGCGGGCATAGGAAACGTCAATGGCGCATTATTTCCCCATACTGAGTTTCGATGTATGGTTCTGGGCTATGACTACACCGTTTTCGCTGGAACACAGGGCATGATGAACCACAAGAAGACCGACCGATTGCTTCAACTGGCTCACCAATGGAAGTTGCCACTCGTTCTTTTTGCAGAGGGCGGAGGAGGAAGACCGGGAGATACTGACTGGTTAGGAGTCGCTGGCCTGGATAACACCACCTTTCTCAATTTCGCAAGGTTGAGTGGACTCGTACCACTTGTGGGAATTGTCACCGGACGCTGTTTCGCTGGCAATGCCGCGCTCCTCGGCTGTTGTGATGTCATTATCGCCACACAGGATGCGACAATTGGCATGGGTGGCCCGGCGATGATTGAAGGCGGTGGACTGGGCGTCTTCACACCAGAGGAGGTCGGCCCCGTCGATGTACAGGTTCCTAACGGTGTTATCGACATTCTGGTTGCCGACGAAGCTGAGGCCGTTCAGGTTGCGAAACGCTATCTATCGTATGTACAGGGAACAACAACGAATTGGATATGTCCCGATCAACGCCCGTTGCGCCACCTGATTCCCGAAAATCGTTTGCGCGTATACGACATCAGGAAGGTGATCGAGACGCTTGCAGATGAAGAATCGGTACTAGAATTGCGTCGTCAGTTCGCACCCGGCATGATTACAGCTTTTATCAGAATCGAAGGTCGTCCCTTCGGTCTGATTGCCAACAATCCAATGCATCTGGGAGGGGCAATAGACGCGGAAGGAGCCGATAAAGCGGCACGTTTCATGCAGCTATGTGACTCCTATAACCTTCCTATTCTCTC
>DAIQNC010000130.1:0-3691 GCA_036788655.1 Ktedonobacteraceae bacterium | reverse complement strand
GGACCAGAGGCGGAAAAGACCGCGACGGTACGCCATGTTTCGCGTATGTTCGTCACGGCAGGAGGCATCGACGTTCCATATTTCTGTGTCGTGTTACGCAAAGGGTATGGATTGGGGGCGCAAGCGATGGCGGCAGGAAGCTTTCACGCACCATTCTTTACTATCGGGTGGCCTAACGCGGAGTTTGGCGCGATGGGTCTTGAAGGTGCGGTTCGCCTCGGCTATCGCAAAGAACTCGAAGCCATCAGCGACCCCCAGGCACGTCAGGCCAAATTCGCGGAACTCGTCAACGCCTACTATGAGCAAGGCAAAGCAATCAATATGGCCTCATTCCTGGAAATCGACGCCGTGATAGACCCACTTGAAACGCGCAAATGGCTCATGCAAGGGCTGCGCTCCATTCCTGATATCTCTCGTAAAGAAAGTAAGCATCGCTTTATTGATACATGGTAAGGAGTCCTTTTGATGTTTCATCTGCCTGAAGATTTTGTTCACCTTATGCGAGAGGTCTACGGTACAGAGGCGGCCAATGCCTGGTTTCAACGTCTCCCCTCTCTTTTAGAGGAATGCGCCGAACGCTGGCAACTCAAGCTCTTGCCCCCGTTTGAGAATCTCTCGTTTCACTATGTGGCACCAGCGATCCGTGCGGATGGTACACCAGTGATCCTGAAGACATCTGAGTTTTCTGATGAGTTTGAACATGGGCTAGCCGCACTGCGCCTCTTTAATGGAAGAGGAATCGCTCGTTTGCTAGAATGTGACGAGGAACAAAAGGTGATGCTGCTGGAGCGTTTGCAACCGGGAACCATGCTTGAATCACTTGTACCAGAACAGGATGAGCAAGCCACATCTATTCTGGCATCCGTGATGCGTCAGATCTGGCGACCGGCCCCCACAGGGCATACCTTTCCGACCGTTGAGCAATTGGGGCAAGAATTGACCCAGCTTCGTACTCACTATAATGGCGGTTATTGCCCATTTCCACCTCGTTTGGTCGATGAGGCGATGGATATTTTCGAGACGTTAAGCGTCTCAGCAGAGTCGTCCATGCTGTTACACGGCGATCTTCAGCACCACAATATCCTGCGCTCAGGGAACACATGGAAGGCTATCGACCCCAAAGGCGTAGTAGGTGATCCTGGCTATGAGGTGGGAGCCTCGTTCTATAACCCTATGCCTCGCATCCTTGAAGTGCCAAACCTGGAGCAGATGCTCGCACGGCGCGTCGCTCAACTGAGCGAGGAACTGGGCATGGAACGAGAACGCATACGCAGATGGGGATTGGCACAATGTGTACGCAATGCGTGGAACATGGTGGCGAATAACCAGTTGAGCATGAACCCGTGGGGCATACTTCAATGTGCAGAAATTCTTTCGCGTCTCACCATTTGATGCTTAATGTTCTCTAGTTGCGTTCCTGTTTCCGAGCATCCGACGCTACATTGTTTGCCATGAATGCGCCAGTGTTGAATACCATAAACTGTGAAAGAAAGAGGACGATACACAGTTATGTCATCCGACTTCGTGATACAAGGCAATACTATAATCACGCCCTGACGTGTATGGTCAAGCTATATGCCCCCTGCGATGTACGTATTAGCGTCCATGGAGAGGTTACTACACGATATGTCTCGAAGGTGAGTGGGCCAGCTTTGAGATAGTAGGGATTCTCGGCGTAACTCTGGACGCCCATAGTAATCACTGATGAACTGGGAAAGGGCTTATTACCGGGCTGGCGAGATGCAACCAGTAGTTGGTCTCCTACTCTCATCGAGGTGAGTACACAGAGAGTGCTGGTATGCTGCTTCGCGCTCGATGACTCCTTGAAATTGTAGCCATAGATTTTATCGTAGCCAGCAGGAGCAGAACGCATCATGCTCCAATGGGTCACAAGATAATTGCTACCATTCGAGCTAAAAGCTTGCGCTGGTGTACTGAGTTGTTGCAAATCACTTCCAAATGTGCTTCCTACAACGGATTGTTGTGTTGAAGGATAGACAATATAGAGCTTAAAGGGCGCACCACCATTGCGCGGCGGCTCACTTACTAATGTCGCATTTGCATAGTGGGTAAGCAATGCATCTGTGAGTGGACTATACGGACCTACAAGCATCACGGCAGGGCCATCAGCAGGATTGGGTAGTACGAGACAAGGCGTATCCTCAAACACTGTCGATGGTGTACGCATCTGTGCGCTTAAATAACGAAGCGAGGATTGCGTAGGCCAGTTGGTAGACATGTAGACGCGGCTAAAATGATGCGATTGTGCAAGTTGGTCGGCCTGATTTACGGCGTTTTGTAATGGTTGCAGACTATTGTACAGATTGTTGCCCACAGCACCATCACTATAACGACCATGTACATAGTCCAACACATCTGCCGATGTACCAACAAATTGTGCGAGTATAAGAACGAGCGCAACGCCAAATGTGAGATAGCGTAATACCTGTGGAAATACTTCCCACTTGCCATGTGCATTGAACCATTTGAATAGCCGACCAAACAGAAACGCAATCAGGATGAATTGACCCGGCATGAAGACAATAAAGTAGTGGGCATAGATTGCCAGTGAATGGCGCGAGAGATATAAGAGCGGAATCACTTGCCAGACGAGAAGCAACAACAGGCCACAACGATAAGGATTGTTACGAAACTGCGTCCAGTAGCCCATGATACGCCCAAGCACAGGTATCGAGAGCCAACGTCGGTCGGTAGGCCAGGGGCCAAAAGGATATAGCACTACCATCAACGCAACGATAGCACTGACAATCAAGAGAATGAGAAGTATCGGTTGAAGCGAAGAGATATAGGGATAGACACGCGAAAGCAATGTGAGCTTCGATGTCGGCGGATAGGCATTATAGTTAAAGGGATACGGACTCAAAAACGTAATATAGAAGTTCCATGCTTTATCGTCGATAATAGCCTTACCATGCATAGAGTTAAGGAGAATATGAATATCGGCAAATTTGACGCTATATTCCCAGACAAGATATGGTGCATAGATAATCAAGAGGGCAAGAAGGCCAATCAGGATATCACGAATACGTATCGTTCGGGGTGCGAGGAAGAGGGCAACGGCGAAGGGAGCCGCCATCAATATGCCTGTTGCATGGAGTTGTACCAGTAGTCCAAGCAATGGAATAGCAAAAGCTACCCATCCTTTACGTCTATCCACGACGCCCCAGAAGAGCGTTATCATAAACAGCACAACGACGATTGGCAGCAAATTCTGATTCCACATATAGCGCGAATAGGAGACGGCAAGACTTGCGGTAGCATATAGCAATGCGGCTATGGTTCCCGTGAAACGCCCGTAGGCACGACGCACAAAGATATACGTCAATAATACCGAGATGGTCATGAGGAGACCATTGACAACGGCTCCCCACATCGGATTGCTGGAAAATGCAGCAGCCAGCATGTAGAAATAGATGGTTGCAGGTGGATTATAGATGTGGACTGAGGCAACATTACTGGTGGCAACGAGATAGCCATGTGTCGCGGCGTTGCGAGCCATGCTATAAATAGCTGCCTGATCATCATCGAACTCGGTTGTATTGAGCATGTACAGTCGTAAAAGGCCCGCAACAATGACGATGATATAGGCTTCCCATGAGAATAGCCAGGTGCGTAACGTGGAATAGCGCACTCTCATGAGAGTGCGCTCGTTTTGTGACGTTACTATTTT
>DAIQNC010000129.1:0-8554 GCA_036788655.1 Ktedonobacteraceae bacterium | reverse complement strand
ACGACGTGATACATCACGCCACTACATGTAGTATGTGAGCGACTTCTTTTATGAGCTATCGAGAAAGGAAACCAGCGTGGCCTCATCGAAAGAAGACACGTCGAAATTGTCCTCGTATGTCGTTTCAATTCAATCTGCTTTACGCATTTATTGGCGCATCATGCGCTTGCTGCGTCCACATTGGCTTACAACAGCAGGAGCGTTTATCTGTCTGGGTCTCGCAACAGTGTTTTCGTTGATTGTCCCCTGGCTGCTTGCTTACGTTATCAACGTGGGTCTGCAACATGGACAGTTCATTATACTGCTGCTGGCCTGTTTAGCGATTCTCGTTGTGAGCATTCTGCGCGGCCTCTCAGCGTATGGACAGGGCTATCTATCACAGGCTCTTTCAAGTCTGGTTGCGTATGATTTACGAAATCAGTTATACGATCACTTGCAGAACCTGAGCTTTGAGTTTCACGACGACTCGGAGACCGGGCAACTGATGTCACGCATGACGGTGGATATCGAAGCGGTACGCAACTTCATTCCGCTTGGGCTTGTGCGTGGCGCATTGACCATCGTTACGTTCCTTGCTATCAGCGTTATATTGTTTGTGCTTGACCCGTTTCTGGCACTGGTGACACTGATTAGTGTACCTTTGTTGATCATTCTTTCAACACAGGTTGCAAGTCGTCTGCGTCCACTCTGGTTCAACGTGCAGAACGAAAATGGTGCGCTGGGAACAGTGATGCAAGAGAGCCTGAGCGGTGTACGTGTCGTCAAATCATTTGCGCGTGAGCCATACGAAATTTCCAAGTTTGGCACAAAAAACCAGGAGTTACGCGGCCTGAATATGGCAGCGATGCGTCTCTCGGCCTGGAATCAACCTCTGATGGTACTGGTGATTAACTTCATAACGGTACTCATCATCTGGATTGGGGGTGTCGCGGTCATCGGGCATCATCTCAATATCGGTATCCTGGCGGCTATCACGCAGTATGCCTTGTTGCTCAACACGCCTGTACGCTCCTTCGGCTTCATGGTGACATGGTTCATGCGTGCGCTTTCCAGTGGAGAACGCATCTTTAGCGTTCTCGATACGCAATCGACGATTACAGATGCTCCGAATGCGAAGGAATTGCGCGATGTTGAAGGCATTGTCCGCTTCGAGCATGTCTCCTTCTCGTACAATCAGGGACCAGAGGTGTTGCATGATATCGACATCGAGGCCAGACCGGGACAGGTCGTCGCCTTACTTGGCCCGACAGGAAGTGGTAAGAGTACCATCCTGCACCTGTTACCACGTTTCTACGACCCGACGCATGGGCGCGTAACCGTCGATGGAAACGATGTGCGCGATGTGACCTTAGAGTCGTTGCGCCACAATATCGGGCTTGTACTACAGGATGTGTTTCTTTTCAACGCTACGCTACGCGACAACATAGCGTATGGTGTAGCTAATGCGACCGAGGAACAGATTATCGCGGCGGCGAAGGTTGCGCGTATTCATGATTTCGCTTTGGCACTCCCCGACGGATATGAAACATGGGTTGGTGAGCGTGGTGTAACGCTCTCCGGCGGCCAGAAACAGCGTGTCGCAATCGCCAGAACGCTGCTGCTCAATCCTAAAATTCTCGTTCTCGATGACTCCACATCCAGCGTCGATATGGAGACCGAATATCTGATTCAACAAGCCCTCGAAGCGGTGATGCGAGGACGTACCACATTCGTTGTTGCCTCGCGTTTACGCACGATAAAGAGTGCCGACCAGATACTTGTGCTGGACAAAGGACGTATTGTCGAGCGTGGCACACACGAAACGCTTGTCGGTCAGGGTGGTGCCTACTCGAAACTCTATGACCTGCAATTACGCGAACAAGAGGAGTTCGAGACCCGTATCAATGCTGCACCAACATTAGTAGATGAGAAGGCCATGCAGGAAATATCAGAAGATGTTGAGCAAGTAGAGCGTGGTAAGCGGCAAGAAAAACAGAATACATCGCAACGTCAGGTGGGAGAGAGTGTGCAAGAACGAGAGGTGAGACGATGATGCAACTCATGAAGAGGCCGACAGAGCCATCAATGGCCGAGAAGCGCAGAAAGAATACGCTGCGTGAAAATAGCCTGGAGAGTTCCGACGAGAACATCTCAGCGAAATTTGATGTGTCACTTGTCAAGCGATTTGTACCATATATCGCACGTTATAAAGGGTCAGCACTTGCCAGCTTCCTATTGATGCTTGCATACACTGCGTTGAACTTGGCGAATCCATTTCTCATTGGTATTGCCATTGACAATTACATCACGCATGGCGACCTGCGTGGACTTGCTATCATTGGCGGTGTTTTGCTTGTCCTCAATGTGTTGATGTGGCAGGCGCAATACTGGCAGGTGTGGAGCATGTCGTGGGCAGGGCAACAAATTCTGTTCAATCTCAGTACCGATATGTTCGCGCATCTGCAAAAGCTCTCGTTGAGCTTTTATGACCGTACACAAATCGGGCGTGTGATGTCGCGTCTGCAAAGTGATATCGACGTATTGGAGTCCATGCTGAGTTCTGGCTTGCTCTCTATTCTCGGCTCGATGTTTTCACTTGTTGGCATCATTATTGCGATGCTGGTGATGAATGTGCCACTGGCCTTGCTCTCGTTCACAGTGCTGCCAATCATGTTCATCATCGCGGCCTTCTGGCAACGCCACGCGCAACGCTCATTCCGACTCACACGTGCCGCAATCTCGATGGTAAACGCAACTTTGCAGGAAAACATTTCGGGTATGCGCGTCATTCAGAGTCTTGCACGTGAAGACCGTAACCGCGCTGAATTCGATGAACTGAACGCCTATAACCGCGATACCAACCTTGAGGCGAGCCGTGTTGCGGCCTTCATCCTGCCACTGGTCGAAGTAGTTGCTGCTCTTGCGATTGTCATTACGCTGTTGTATGGCAGTTGGTTAATCTCGCATAACGCACTTCAGGTTGGTATACTGATTGCCTTTACGCTCTACATCAACCGTTTCTTCGACCCGATTCGTGACCTGAGCCAGCAGTATACGCAGCTACAGCGTGCCAGTGTCGCGGCGGAGCGTATCTTCCAAATTCTGGATGTACCTGTCGATATTCAGGATAAACCCGATGCGATAGAGTTGCCACCAATACAAGGTGATGTGAAGTTCGACAATGTTGTGTTCAGCTACATTCGCAATGTTCCAGTGTTGCGCGGCCTGAACCTGCACATTAAAGAGGGTCAGACGGTAGCGATTGTGGGGCCAACGGGTGCTGGCAAAAGCACTATCGCTGGTCTGCTCTCGCGCTTTTATGATGTACAGGGCGGAGCTATCTTGATCGATGGCTACAATGTGAAGGATGTCACACAGGCATCATTGCGTCGTCAAATTGGCGTTGTGCCACAAGACCCCTTCCTGTTCACTGGAACGATTCGGGACAACATTCGCTATGGGCGCCTGGATGCGACTGATGAAGAGATCGAGCAAGCTGCAAACGTCGTGGGAGCACATGACCTGATTATGCATCTGCCAGATGGCTATGAAACGGTCATTCGTGAGCGTGGGCGTAATCTGAGCGTGGGACAGCGACAACTCATCTCGTTTGCCCGTGCGCTGCTCGCCGATCCGCGTATCCTCATTCTCGATGAGGCAACGGCGAACATCGACACCTTCACCGAACTGCTCGTGCAGCAAGGCTTGAACACGCTGTTGCATGGACGTACCGCCATTGTCATCGCGCACCGTCTCTCTACCATCAAGAACGCCGATAACATCGTCGTGTTACAGGCAGGGCGTATTGCAGAGCAGGGAACGCACAGCGAACTGCTGCAACGCGAAGGCGAATATGCATCGCTGTATGCTATGGGCTTCCGACATACTGCGTAGCACAAGAAATGTTGACAATGGGATAAGCAGGCGTGCTATTATAAGGGTACGTCAGAATGAAGTAGCACGTAGGGACAGATTCATCACGTCCGTTGTTGCAGTGAAATTAGGCTTCACGGACGTGATGAATCTGTCCCTACGTGCTACTTCATTTGTCAACAATAGTTCATGAGGTGTAATCTTCGTAAGGAGACGTTTCTATGGCTACCGATGATACACAGATGCAAAATGGAAAAAACGATTCTTTTGCTAACCTTTATCCCTCTGAATTTGTGGTGCTGACAACGCTCCGTAAAGATGGTCGAGCAGTGCCTACTACTGTCTGGTTTACTCACAATGACGGCAAAATTTACATCACTACCTCAACAACGACAGGTAAAATAAAGCGTGTTCGCAACAATGGACGTGTCTATCTTGCTCCGAGTGACCGCGTAGGTAACGTATCGGGTGAACGTGTTGAAGGACAGGCACACGAAGTTCCTCAAAGTGAGCATGAGCGTGTGCGCCAATTATTCCTCGCTAAATATCCACAATTCGCTGCCATGACAGGTGCAGGTGGGCCACGTAGCGGAGAAAGAACCTACATCGAAGTCGTTCCTCTGTAGGGGCCATAATTTATGACGCCCTCGTTCTCAACTCACAAACGTTCAACAGGAATGACAATCGTCCATAATTGAAACGCAAGAGAGTCTTAATGGAACGCGAGGGCGTCATAAATTATGGCCCCTACAGAAGATTTTTCATCATTGTTTGCACGAAGTGTATTTCATCCATGTTGACGGTGTGACCCATGTTTGGATAGAGCCGCATTGTTACATCCGCACCCAGTCGTCGAAACACCTCTGAGGAAAGCTGGACGCGCTCCTTCGGGATATGGAAATCGCGGTCACTACATCCGAGAAAAACAGGTGTGTTAGCCATCGAGCCGGGATAATCACGCGGTGTGCCGTCAGGTCCAATCAGGCCACCACTCAGACCAGCGATTCCGCCATAGCGTTGAGCATGACGGGCTGCGTATTCGAGCGAGAGACAAGCACCCTGTGAGAATCCTAGTAGTATTGTTCGTTCTACTGGAATACCCACCTGTGCGATTTGCTCAAGGAGCGTGTCAATAACTGCTAACCCTGAACTGAGACCCGGTTCGTTGCTCTCAATGGGCATAAGAAAACTATTCGGATACCATGTGTAGTTGCTCGCCTGTGGTGCAAGGTATGCAAATCCTGATTGCTGAAACTCTTCCGTTAAACTCAAAATGTCCTCAGCAGAGGCTCCACGCCCATGTAGCATAATCATGGCGGCTCGTGCCTGTTCAAGTGGCTCACC
The DNA here is from genome assembly GCA_036788655.1 of Ktedonobacteraceae bacterium. GTDB lineage: Bacteria > Chloroflexota > Ktedonobacteria > Ktedonobacterales > Ktedonobacteraceae > JBBQVS01. The sequence goes on along the minus strand of DAIQNC010000129.1, from coordinate 3,358 downwards.
AGCAGTGTAAATCGGTTGACCTTGATGCGGCCCTTTTATAATGTTTGAATGCTCTTCCATGTGAATTTATCCTTCTATATGAGAATGGTAAATGGGTGTATTAGTGCTGATTAATGAAATAAGCCCAACCTTCGTAGCGGCCCGATTTATCGATTGCGTCAACCTTATGCGGGCCAACCGATAAATCGGGCCGCTACGAAGGTTGGGCTTATTTCATTAATGTCCCATTATTATGCCTCTATGGTTGGTAGATGAAGCTCCGGTAGCGTTGCCTCTAGCAGTTTGCGGTTTGGCTCCAACCAGGGTGGCAATTTGAGATGCGTTCCCAGTTCCTCTATCGACTCATCGAACGTGAAGCCGGGTGGGTTAGTAGCAATCTCGAAGAGGACGCCGCCCGGTTCGTTGAAGTAGATGGAGTGGAAGTATTGTCTATCCCTTACCTCTGTGACATTATTTCCCTCTCGCAGCAGTTGCTCTTGCCACGCGAGTTCTTGTGCATCGTCGGGTGTGCGCCATGCGACATGATGAACTGCGCCACGTGCTACATGTCCACGTCTCTCGTTGGGTAGACTCAGCACATCGACGATAGCACCAGAGGCATCGTCACCAACGTGATAGCGATAACGATTGCCTTCTTGACCAACGAATGTGAAGCCAAGCTGATTGATGAGAAGGGCTGCTGTACGTTCGTACTGTGCTTCTGCGAGTGTCACGCTATAGAACCCACGAATGGCATACTCTTCGGGAATCGGCCCCTGTTTCCATACCAATTCTTTCCGATCAGGCCCGTTATGGGCGACCAGTTCGAGCGAGAGACCATCGGGATCGGAGAACGATAACACTTGATCTCCAAAACGTGTCGTCGGGCCTGTCACTTCGATGTTATGCGCTCTGAGACGCTCAATCCAGTAGTTGATTGCATTGATAGGTATGGCAAACGCGATATCCACAACCTGTCCCGTGCCTTTACGTCCCTTCGGTGCGCCGGGCCAGGGAAAGAAGGTCAGAATTGTGCCGGGTGTACCAATTTCATCGCCATAATAGAGGTGATATGTGCCTGGGTCATCAAAGTTGATCGTCTTTTTCACGAGTCGTTGTCCCAGAATACTCATGTAAAAATCAAGGTTGCGCTGCGGGTCGCCAGCGATAGCAGTGATGTGATGCATTCCCGGAATGGTATATGTAGCCATGTGCTTCTCCTAATGTTACTCGCTACAGAATGAAGGTGATTCTTCATCCGTTCGTTTCACACCTGATAATGCTACAATATCCGTATACTATTCCAAAAACAAGCCTTTTGAGTGATTACTATAAAAGAGCGAATCATATTCACCATATGGAGAGATGAGGGCGTATGTTAGACCAGACCGACCGAATGCTATTAAGCTTGCTCAAAAAGGATACTCGTCAGAAGTATAGCGAACTGGGGGAACATCTGCATCTTTCGTCACCAGCCGTACATGAGCGCGTGAAAAAGCTGGAGCGTATGGGTGTCATTGAGCAATACACGATAGAGATAGATGCAAACGCGCTTGGTCTCGCGCTCTATGCCTTTGTGCGTATCAACATCAGTCAGGTGTCATGATCGGTTACTATTGAACGTGGAGTGAACAACAAAAAGGAGTTACGAAGTCGTTCTCCTTTTCAGGAAGAAAGTATTTTCTTGTGTGTTTCTCCAGAAAGGTGGGTAGATATGTTCACAAAAATCGGCACTATCAGCGTACCTGTGAGTGACCAGGACAAGGCACTCGACTTCTATGTCAACACGCTTGGCTTTGAGAAGGTCGATGACCAGCCCATGAGCGAAACTGAGCGTTGGCTCGAAGTAGCTCCTCCCGGAGCGCAAACCCATATCATACTTGGCTTGCGTGGGCAGAGCGGCGGCGACAGAACAGGCTTCACGGGCTATGTTCTGCATACCGACAATATTGAAGCAACATGCGAGACGCTCAAAGCTCGTGGAGTCCATCTTTCTCAAGAACTGAGTACCCAACCCTGGGGCAAATGGGCGCAATTTACCGACCCCGACGGCAATGAATACGGTGTCTGGGCGCCTGCGTGGTAAATTTACCTCCAAACCCCCAACCTTCCATAAGAGAGGTTGGGGGTTTGCGACTCCCTCGCCAGTAAAGTATCAAATAAAAGCTGGAACTATATGAACCCGGTTACTCAGTGATTTGAACAGTAATCGGGAGTTTACAGGCGAGTGTAGCCTCTGGAGCGTTTCAACTCATAGCAAGAGTATTTTTTACTGCACCGATGATTGACTGCATGAAGGAACGGGTGTCGATAGCGGCGAAGGAACGAATGGGGGAATTACGAGATAGAAGGGCATGATCACTCGTCACCATCGACATGTTTCAATTATACACGAAAACGCTGGTAGATTGTATAGGGATAAGGTCACAACTTTGTCCAGCCTGATACGTACTTGTACATAGTTCTTCCTTATCGTTGTTCATTACAATGGCATAATCCTTCACATATAAAGAAAGCATCTATCAGGAGACGAACTATGCAGGAACAACAGGAGTACGGTGCGTATTCAGGCAGCCAGAGTAATCAGTCGTATCAGCCCCCATACTATGATGGGCCTCAACAGGGACAAGGTATACCCCCATCTCCTCAAAACGATATGTATGACGATGCCTTCATCGACTCGCTATCGTTGCGGCTCTCTCAACGCATGGCACAGGGGTCTATTGGGAAGGTGAATGTTGGAACTCAAAAACCGGCACGTGCTACTGCTGGTCAGAGGCTCGCACTCGCTATCGTGTCGCTTGGTATCTTCTTTGTTGTGACGGTATCACTCGTGCAGAGCGTTTCCGCCATCCTTGCACTTATTGCAATAGGTCTTACTGCTCTAGTATGTATTGCGGTCAATATCATTTTTAACATCTTTGTGTAGCGTCATCTCACAATAAAGCGACAGGAGCAATGTATGATGCAATCAGAATATCCGATGCAGGCAAATTCAGATCCCAGAGAATCGGGTTATGGTGGCTATCAAGGGAATGCAGGGTATCAGCAACAACGCCAGTCGGAAATATGTATGACGATGCCTTTATAGATGCGTTTTCACAACGTGTCGCGCAACGTATGTCACAGGGGCCACAGGGAAAACTTCACTTTCCAGCGATGAAGGGAAATAGAGCAACTGCCGGACAGAAACTGGCGTTAGCTATCGTCTCTATTGCACTTCTTGTACCATTTAGCGGCATTATGATAGGTCTAGTCGCGGTCTCACATTTCTGGTGGGTCGGGCTTGCTGGCCTCGGCATCATCTGTCTTACACTATTCCTCATAAACGCAGTATTCGACGAAAATGCATGACGTTAATCCATGTTCCATGTTGTGT
>DAIQNC010000128.1:1080-8577 GCA_036788655.1 Ktedonobacteraceae bacterium | reverse complement strand
CATTGATATGATGGCGGGAGCTACCGGCCCAATAACAAAAGCAATCTCGCGTCGCCGCTCGCATCGACACCAGTGGCGTATCTTTGAGTGTATTGCTATGGTGCTTCTCGACGCATGGTTAGTCTACGAATCATTTGTGCTGGCCTACGACTTCCGTACCTATCTCATTAGCGATAAAAGCTTTCTCGCGCATACACTGGCTCATACCTTAAATGTACTACGCAATAACTTCGAGTCTGGCACAGCTACGCATCATGGTATCCTGGATTCCAGGAATTCACCACAATTTGTTGTTATGCAAATTGGTATTGTGATAGGACTGGTCGCCATTTTCGCGTTTCGTGGCCTCTACCGTTTACGATTAACAGGAACATGGTTTCGTCAAGCATGGACGATTATCAGCGCGGCAACGGTTGGGATGGGGTTCCTGATTACCTACTACTTTATATTCTCGCCGCCCTCAAACTCGCGTTTGCTCGTTCCTTTTGTATGGGCGTCTTCCATCATCGTTCTTTGCATTGGACGCTTACTGGTCTCAGGTGCAATGGGACTACTTTATCGTCTGGGACTCGGTGAAACCCGTGTGCTGGTCATCGGCTCCGGGCGTCTGGGTAAAATGACAATGCAACACATCGCTGCGAACCCAACGCTTGGCTACTCTATCGTTGGCTTTCTACACGAGCCAAGCGAGGAACCTGGAGACTTTGGACGCTTCAAGATGCTCGGTACATTAGACGATATCGGTCTGGTTATTCGCTCGATGCAGATAGATGAGGTTATTATTGCACTACCAGCGCACCTTCACCAGTATGCAATCAAGAGCGTCAAGCTCTGTGAGCGGCTGGGAGCGACATTCAAGCTCATTCCTGACCTGTATGAAATGAGCCTGTCACGTATTGACATGGAAGCCATCGAGGGTATTCCACTTATTGGCATCAAACAGGAATCCTTGAATACGGTGCAGCAAGCAATTACACGTATTGTCGATATCTCCGTTGCTAGCATTGTACTGATTGTCGGGTCTCCACTCTGGCTGTGCATTGCCCTTATCATTCGCCTGACCTCGGCAGGGCCAGTTGTGTTCTCGCAAACACGTATCGGCAAAAATTGCAAGCCATTCGCTATGTATAAGTTCCGCACAATGTATAAAGATGCTGACAAGAGACTGGCTTCCCTGATGGCTCTCAACGAAGCACAGGGACACTTCTTTAAGATGAAAAATGATCCGCGTATAACCCCTTTCGGGAAGTTTTTGCGCCGTAGCAGCCTCGACGAAGTGTGCAATCTTATCAACGTCCTGAAAGGCGATATGAGTCTCGTAGGGCCACGCCCACCGCTACCCCACGAGGTCGCACAGTATGAAGAATGGCAAAAAGGGCGGTTGGCAATCAAGCCGGGTCTGACAGGTCTGTGGCAAGTACGTGGACGAAGCGATATCAGTTTCGATGAAGGTGTCCTCATGGATCTCTACTACATCGAAAACTGGTCATTGCACCTGTACTTCCATATCCTGCTTCGTACCGTTCCGGCTGTACTCTTGAGACGAGGGGCTTACTAATTATGAAGGTTGCACTGGTTCACGATTACCTCAACCAGATGGGAGGAGCAGAGCGCGTTGTTCTCGCACTCCATGAGATTTTCCCTGATGCTCCTCTCTACACATCCATTTACGATCCTGAGCGTGTCGATGCGGCTTTCCGTAACATAGATATTCGCACCACGTTCATGCAAAAGTTGCCGATGGTCACAAAGCATCATCAGCCCTATTTGCCATTCTACCCGTTTGCAATGGAAAGTCTCGACCTGCGTGGCTACGATCTTGTGTTGAGTAGCTCCAGTGCTTTCGGCAAGGGCGTCATCACGCGGCCTGAAACATTGCACATCTGCTATTGCCATACACCCATGCGCTGGTGCTGGAACTATGAAGAGTATGTCGAGCGCGAAAAATTGGGCGGTGTTGCCCGAAAGATACTTCCACCAATCATCACTGGACTACGTATCTGGGATCAGGTAAGTGCATCCCGTGTCGATTCTTTTATTGCGAATTCGCCAGTAGTGGCAGAGCGCATTCGGAAATATTATCGCCGAGAGGCAGTGGTTATTCCGCCACCAGTGGAAGCAAGTCGATTTCCCTTCGATCCGAATGTTGTCCCGGAAGATTATTTTCTCATTCTGAGTCGCCTCATTCCCTACAAGCGTATCGACCTTGCCATTGAAGCCTGTAACCAACTTCAGCTACCACTCGTAATCATCGGTGGAGGTAGAGACTTGGAAAGACTTCAACGTCTGGCGGGTCCAACTATTCGCTTCCTGGGGCATCTCTCGGATGAAGATGTTATTCATTATTTTACACACTGTCGTGCATTTCTTTTCCCCGGTGAAGAGGATTTCGGTATCACGCCACTTGAGGCGCAGGTTGCTGGTCGCCCGGTCATTGCTTATGGTGCAGGTGGTGCGCTTGCCTCTATTGTCGATGGAGTGACAGGAACATTCTTTCATGAGCAAACGGTAGAGAGTCTTGCACGAGTGCTTGACTCATTTGATGAGAGTATTTACAATCCTCTCACCATTCACAACCATGCACTTGAGTTTGACACTCCGCGTTTTCAGCGACGCATCCTTCAGTTCATTGAAGCTAAATTGAGTGAAAGAACAGAAAACCGTACATTTATACCCAGTACAGGTCAATTATAATTATATCTCCACGAGAAAGGGATTATAACGTGGAACTACGAGATTATGCATCTATTCTTCGGAGAAGGCTCTGGATTATTTTATTGATTGTGGTTATCGTCGGTCTGTATTCAGGCTATGAATACTATAAACTACATAAAACTCCCGGTGCGCTCAAAACATCACAGTCTCAGGTGATAATGCTCATTGGACTACAGGCAAACTCTGGAGTCAGTATTCACAGTAACTATTCTGACTACGTTTCCGTATCGGAGTCGCTTGCTAATGGATACGCAACTGGTCCAACACTTACATCATCAAATTTTGATCATCAAGTATATGAACAGATTCTGGCTGATGAGAGTCAGAGCGGCTCACATTCCGATCTTGGCGGCTTGCAGGAAGGAAATATTGCTGGCGCGTTGAGTGCAGGCGTTGTTCACAGTCTTGTCACTGTAACCGCGACGTGGCCGAATGCTGCTGGCGCACAGGCAATCGCCAGAGCAGTCGGTGAGGTAACAACGACGCATATTGATCAATATATGGACTACGTGATTAGCACGAATTCATCGTTATCAACTGGAAATACCCGTCCCGTCATAGCTGCGAAGGTTGTTACCGATGCAACGGCACCCATCACAGTCGCAGGTTCTTCAGCCAGCAAGCCAACGCTGCTTGCCGCCCTTGTGCTTGTCGGGTTAATTATCGGTATCGCGCTCGCATTTCTCATCGAGTACCTGGATGATCGAATTCGTCGCGCAAGAGATGTTGTGCAGCTACTTCAACTTCCCGTGTACGGCGAAATTCCACATGCACCAACACCAGGTCAAGCATCTCGTAAAGCGTAGTCTCGTATAGGAGACTCTTGTTAGATATGACGTATGCGCATCCATTGTATGAAATGTAAAAGGAAAGAGCCGCACATCACTGCGGCCTCTTTCCTCGTCTAAAATATAGGAGCTTTTTGATGAGTATACCTTCGCAGGAGCAAGTAACGCTGCTTACCGATTATGATACAAATTCTACATATAGCAGAGCCTATCAGATGCTATATGCCAATATTTCCTTCAACTGGAATGAGGGCGAGTATAAACAACCTGCAATTTCATTTATGACTCCATCTTCCTATGCAGGACAGGCAGCAGTAGCCGCAAATATTGCGATTGTCTCTGCGCAAAACGATGTTCCTACCATCATCGTCGATACCGATTTCCGTACTCCCACGCTACAGCAACGCTTTGGCGTCAACACGAATGCCGGTTTGAGCGACTTGCTAGCTCAACCCACAAGCAAATCAGTTAGTGATCTGCTCTGCGAAACATTCATTCCCAAACTCTATCTTCTCAGTGCTGGCACGAACACGCAACAAGGGTTGCGTGTCCACGATCTTCCCGTACTGCATAGCGTTGTCAATGAGTTACGCCAAATACTGGCAAGAAACGGTTCTGGTCTGATTGTTTTTAATAGCCCTGCTGTCCTTGCCGGACCAGACGCAACCCTACTCAGTAGCATCGTTGATCAGGTATTCCTGCTCATTGTTTCAGGATATACAACCCGGCAACAGGCAAAACAGGCCCAGGAACAATTGCAACATGCTCATGCAAAGTTGACAGGAGCAGTAATGCTTGACGTATAGCATAACCTCTGCTATATATATATAATGCTTTCGATGAGCTACACTGATGATTGTTTTTGAGGAGGGCTTTCATGTCAGGAAGGGATCCTCGCGGCGAGGGGTCAGACGATAACTACGTAGAGAAAAGACGAGCCGCAATGAACGGCACAGGGAGACATCCAGCCATATCACAGGGAACTGGGAAGTATGGTGCTGTGCCACGTCCACAAAATGGCAGGCGTATAGAAACTTCGCCAATGCCACGAGTAGCACGTCCCCGTCAGGAGCCGCGCAGACCGAGAAGAAGGCGTTTGTTTCTGATTCTCCTGGGTGTATTTCTCGCAGGTGCGCTACTTGCGTGCTATTTCGGCTATGTCGCTTTCAATTATCTGAATGGCCTCAATGCCAGTTCCGGGGCTGCGACGACGGCAAATGACTTTCTCAAATCACTTTCGATACAGGATTACGAGCAAGCATATATTGACCTGGGAGGCAATGCACTGGAGCAGCAAAACCTGGAACAGTTCAAGAATATGGCGTCGCGGGATGATACATGCTTCGGTATTGTCAAGGATTACCAGGAGGTTGCAGGTAGCAGCACAGTTCAGGGAAATACACAAAGTTATAGTTACACCATCACCAGGGAAAAGCTATCGCAACCCTATCAATTACATCTAACGTTAGAGCAAGGTACGAACTCGCCCGATAACTGGAAGGTTATTAACTTCGGCGATGACCTGGGGCCAGCACCACCAAAGTGCTGATATAATTTTACAAAGTCAGTGTAGGGACAGATGCATCACGTCCGTTCGTTGTCGAATCCCACATGAACGGACGTGATGCATCTGTCCCTACATTGATCTATTTAATACTTTACGAAAATGCGCTCTCGCCCGTAATCGCCTGTCCAATAATCAGTGTATGGATATCGTCTGTTCCCTCGTAGGTATAGACCGATTCCAGGTTGTTCATATGGCGGCTAATCGGGTATTCGAGTGTGATGCCATTCGCGCCAAGCACGCTACGGGCCTCGCGTGCCGTCTTGAGAGCCTCACGGACATTATTACGCTTGGCAACCGAGATTTGTACGGGATGCAGCAAACCTTCATCTTTGAGACGCCCCAGTTGCAGCGCAAGCAGTTGCGCTTTGACCAGTTCCGTCGCCATGATTGCCAGCTTCTGTTGCACCAGTTGGAAGCTTGCAATGGGGCGGTTGAACTGGATACGTGATTTCGCATATTCGAGAGCCATTTCATAACATGCGCGAGCGGCTCCTGTTGCTCCCCACGCAATACCATACCTCGCTTCATTCAAACATGAAAGTGGGCCTCGCATTCCGCGCACGTTCGGTAGCATATTTTCGATGGGAACACGACAGTCATCGAAGTGCAGTTCAGAAGTGACAGAGGCACGTAGTGAGAGTTTGTGGTGAATGTCGCTTGTGCTGAAACCGGGCGTACCTCGTTCGACGATAAAGCCACGTACACCTTCGTCTGTTTTGGCCCATACAACCGCGATATCCGCAATACCCCCGTTGGTAATCCACATCTTCGCGCCGTTCAGCACATACTCATTGCCATCACGCACAGCTCTCGTTTTCATATTACCTGCATCGCTGCCAATATCTGGCTCCGTCAGACCAAAGCAGCCGATGACCTCGCCCTTCGCCATACCGGGTAGCCAGCGTTGCTTCTGCTCCTCAGAACCGAAAGCGTAAATAGGGAACATTGCCAGCGAGCCTTGCACGGAGACGAATGAGCGCAAGCCACTATCACCTGCCTCTAGTTCCTGACAGGCAAGACCGTAGCAGACCGCACTCAATCCTGCACAGCCATAGCCATCGAGATGCATTCCAAGTAATCCTAGATTGGCAAGCTCTGGCACGAGTTCACGTGGAAATGTTCCCGCCTCGAAATGCTCTCCAATGACAGGTAATACACGCTCACGCACAAACTGGCGCACGGTATCGCGTACCATACGCTCCTCTTCACTCAACAGGTGATCGATATTGTACAGGTCAGACGCCGACGGCATCGGCACTTTATGTCCCCTCGACTCCGCTTTTATGGTCATAGCTTCTCAGTCCTTTTCGTTGTAGCAACACATGAGTTCACCATCGAACGCATTTATGATATTATATCTTATGATAGCTTTTGTATGACGAAGAAGAAAGCTCGAACGTAGGAAGGTTGTCAACGCTTCATGCCCAGGACGCATCACCACTCGTATCAATCGACCTCGCGCACACATCATTACAGTTCACTTTCCTCGCTCATGTATAAGGCTCTCCTGCTCATTCTTGTTGGCTTTGCTCTTGTGTGGGTTGTGAAAACCTACCTGCCATCAAGTCAGCAGGAGAGTAGCGTTGTAGGTTCTCCGACTATTTCAGCAAACTTCATCAATCGTGTTCTCGCCTACTACCATTCTCCTGCCTCTGGCAAGGGACAGGCTCTTTATGATGATGGCGTAAAGTATGGAATTGACCCTGCTTTCGCGCTCGCTTTCTTCCTGGAAGAGAGTAACTTCGGCACACAGGGAGTCGCACGTGTCACGCACTCGCTTGGCAATATCCGCGCTGTTTCAGGATATCCACAGGTCGATGGCTACCGTTATTACCGCACATGGGAAGAGGGCTTCGAGGACTGGTACAAACTCATTTCACAGCAATATGTCACACAATGGGGTCTCTCCACCGTTGACCAGATTATTCCTGTCTATGCACCCGGCTCAGATAACAATGATGAGGCAGCGTATATCCAGACCGTGAAATCAGCCGTGAGTACGTGGCGTAGTGGGCAAGTTGAGGTGTAACAGGCAACCTTCAAGCAGGAACATACACGTGCGATGCATCATCGTAGCGATAGACAGGGTTGCCTTTGTGGAACTTGAGAACGCCGTTATTGTTCGTGAGCCAGAGCAAAACGCGAGTGCCAGCAGGGACATGTAAGCCGTAATGCCAGTGGTCGAGCGCAGCAGTTCCCGTCACGCCAAAAAGCCATGAGCCACTATCATCATCTATGGTATTGGGCATCAATTGGTCGCATCCCTGTGAATTGTCATCATGCGTATTGTTCACCTGAAAATCGCAGGCTTGCAGGGACATATTATTGAGCGATGCCTGTGGGTCGGCATAGGGATAGTTCGGGAAGCTGGCAACTTGCTTACGTGCCAGTGATGCCTGCGCCCAGACCCATGCGCCGACACGCAAA
>DAIQNC010000128.1:241-1070 GCA_036788655.1 Ktedonobacteraceae bacterium | reverse complement strand
AACGATTGGAAGCGTCGTCTGCACTGTTAAGCGCACCTGCACCTGTGGGGCAATACGCACAATGAGTAAGCAACCGCCGGAGCAATCGACGGTATACGGTTGTGCGTCCGGCACATTGATAAGCGGCGTTGGAAGCACCTGTTGTGGCGAAGTTGCCTCGATTTTGACAACGACACCGCCAAGCGCGACAAGTGGATATTGTGGAGAAAGCGGTAACACCATCCCTGGTTGCAACGCATGGCAATCCTGACCGAGCGTCGCGTTCAATGTCTTAACGGTCACAGGGTTAGCATCGCTAAAGATTTGTCCCGCATCAGCCATACGCATCTGATAGGTCAGGATAGAATCGCATGAGTCGCCGCCCTGAACAGTATAGAGAATTGAGCCGACCTGCGGTAACGTCGAAAGTAGCATCGGTTGAGGCGTCGGAGAAGTAATGGCAGTAGGTGCCGAGAGATTATAGAAAAACTTTGTCATCCCCGGCATAATACCCTTACTTGCATTTGACGAGTACACATATGCCGGAATAGCTATGAGAATAGCAACGGGAATGAACAGTAGTATTTTCCACGGAATTGCACGCGCTACAATACGGAGATTCTCCGCTGACGTGCTTTTCGTTGAATAGCGGCGCGTCATACGCTCTCCCCTTCATTTCGTTCTTTGCTTATCAGCACTACTTACTAATAGTATACAATTTCAGCAAAGAAAAAATGTAGAGGTGGAAATATTCGGTGCATGCATTCGTAGAACCCGATTTATCGATAGGTTCACTGTGAACCTATCGATAAATCGGGTTCTACGAATGCATGCACCGAATATTTCCACC
>DAIQNC010000128.1:0-231 GCA_036788655.1 Ktedonobacteraceae bacterium | reverse complement strand
GAAGTTCGGAAATTCGTCTGTAAAAGTTCAATTACATGGGCTATTGAACTAACCTTGAGCGAGTGCCGAGTTGCAGCTCTGCGTCATCTTATTAAAACCATCGCTCGCACTTTGCTGCCCTTTCAAGACGCTGATGAAAGCATTGGAGATGACGTTACGGCACTGATCCCATGCTGGTACAGTTGAGGCGACAAAACCAAACTGCACAGATTCTGGCCCGGCTTTACGGGC
>DAIQNC010000127.1:3135-8578 GCA_036788655.1 Ktedonobacteraceae bacterium | reverse complement strand
CAGAATGAACTGGTAGGGGAAAAAGTAAGCCGCCATCATCACGGCCTCGCGCCACTGCCACTTCTGCTTGTGTGCCTTCAAAAACTCGTGCAGACCCGCGATACTGACACAGGCCGAAAGAACAAAGCAGTATAAAGGTAGATAAGTCGCCATTGCCAGCCAGAGTGGGAGCCGCACGAGAAAGAACATGACGAGCGATACAGGAATGAGCAGCATCAGCGAGGCTTGCAACTCTGGCATGATAAGCACATAGAAGGCCAGCAAGCGACGCTGCAACGTTTCCAGTTTGAGCCACTCGCCCTTGAAGAGTATCTGGATGAAGCCCTGATTCCAGCGTGTACGTTGCTTGATGAATTGCTCGACAGTATGTGGCGTCTCCTCGCGTGTCACGAACTCATCATCGTAGATAATGCGAATGCGAGCGTGTGAGAGGCTCAGGCGAATGCCGAGGTCGGCATCCTCTGTCAGGCAGGTCTCATCCCACCCACCAAGCTGCTCCATCAATTCGCGGCGCACAAACACGGTATTGCCTCCGAGCGGCGTGATACCGATACGTGCGAAGAAGTGCATCGACGACTTGAACCAGAAGAAGTATTCAAGCACATTGAGAAAGCAGAACCATTTCGTATTGTGATTCATTAACTGCACACCGCTCTGCACCACATCTACGTCTTCATCGAGCATCGTTGTATTGATAATATTCAGAATATCGGGATGAGGCTCGTCCTCGGCATCGAAGATGGTTACAACATCGCCACGCGAGACTTGTAGCGCGTGATTGAGACCACGCGGCTTGCTCGTTGGCTTGTTGGTATAGATGAGCAACTGCACATTTGGGTCTTGCAATTGCTCGATCTTCTTCTGCGCCTCAGCAATCGTGCCTGTATCGTCATCGCTACAGATAGCGATAATTTGCATTAACTCTTTTGGATAGTTCAAATCATAGACTTTTTGTATGGTTTCCTGATACACATCCTCTTCGTGACGTGCTGGCAACATGATGGTAAACGAGAGAGCGGGGTCACGATAGATGGTCGGTGAATGGTTGAGCCATGCATGTTCCGGCTTCTCCCAGATGAAGAGGCTCAAGCGGATATTGAAGAGTGCCTGAGCAGTCATCAAAAGAATGATGATCAGGTACAGAAATTGCAGGGAACCAATGATGAGCGACACGTTCTTGTTACCTCTCTGTTAACAGGGAATAGCTTCGTTCAACGGGTCTTTGCTGTGACCACACACGGTATACAGTATCGACCCGGATGACGTATCGTTCGCTGCTGGCATAACATAGCTATAGGCATCCGCCGCATCGGGTTGTCCGCGATGGAGTGTCACCAATACCATACTATTGCCCGCGATGTGAATTTGCTGATCAGGCCACGGATCCACGCCGAACGCGGCATTGAGCGATTGTAGCTCCGCAATCTGTGCGTCATAGCCCTTATTGATGAACAGAAGGCTCACCGTCTGGTGTGCGTCATCCTGCGTAGCATACACACTAATCGGGGTACGCTGTATCGAGAGCGGCACAAGGTTCTTCTGGAGATGCGTGAACATCTCCATCACACGCCCCATCGCTGTTTCCTGACGTCCGTTGTCGGTGAACAGAGGATAGGGATGGTTCACGCCTTCGGCTGAGAAGAAATTGACGAACTGCACCTGATTCTCCATGAGTTCACCGAGCGTATCGCCCCACCAGAGCGCGGATTGACCGGGAGTGGCTACATTGTCACCTGGATTGGTATTGATTTCGGTGATGCCGATTGGCACGTCGCGTCCGAGGTCACGCTGGATGAGCGTATGCAATGGCCCAAGTAGATAGTTCCATTGCTCGGTACTACTCATCAACAGCGAAGGTGATTGACCTGCATTATTGAATGGATAGGCGTGGAATGAGACGCCATCGAGCAACTGCACATGATTCTGCTTCTCATACGCACCAACACCTTTGAGGAAATCGTCCATCCAGAGATGCCCGTTCGCATCGGTTGGCCCCATGCCGACGCCGAAAAACTGGCTCAGTTCGGGGCCGAATACCTGGATATTGGGGTCGTTCTGGTGCATCGCCTTCGAGTAGGCAATGAAAATCTGCACGTACTGCTCCACCGTGAAGTGCGCTCCCGTGATGCGGTTGCCGAGGTCTGGCTCGTTGCCTACTGTCCAGAACTGCACAGGATGATATGGAATGTTCTTGTTTCCCTGACGCTGATAGCTCTTCGGGTTGTTCATGTAATCTACCCAGCTACCTGCAAGTTGCGCCCCCGACGCGATATCATTGGGCAAAAGGCTCGTCGGTTGACCGTTTTTAGCAGGGCCATCAATGTGAACCTGCAACATGCCCTGACTGCCCGTTTCAATCAACATCTTACTGAAATCGTCGAGTTGGGAAGGTTTGAGTATATGGTCTTCACCCCAGTTTCCACCTGGGTAGCGCAACACAGAGATATGCATATTCTTCAATCCGTTGATAACCAATGGCGTATTGTGTGCGAAACCACTACTAAAGGCATCCCAAGAGGTTGAGCCAGCTTCTGGGAAGACGTTCGTGCCGAAAAGATAAGGACTGATGGGCGATCCCTGGCGCAGGTCGAGCGTTGCGGCTTGCTGACTGCCGACGCGAATAGATATAAGATCATCAGTTGCACTCGCTACTTCGGTCACACGCAGAGCCGCGAACAGCAGTGATACAAGTATCAGCAAACTCAATACAACAAGGATGAGATTTCGTCTTCTATGCGAATGTGTTGGTTGTGGTGAAAGATGCTTCCAACTGAGACTGTTTGTCTTCGTCGGCGGCACTGGCGGCATTGATGCTGGTGAGCCACCATTGTCGTTCCCATTACGCTGTACAGTATTATTGAATGCCATGCAACCCTTCCTCTATATATGGCAAGACATGATATATCTTTATATTTATTATTCTGGAATATATGAGCGACGATACCTTCGTAGAACCCCGATTTATTGATGGGTCCACTCTCCACGAACCCATCGATAAATCGGGGTTCTACGAAGTCACTGATCCTGACCGTGAAAATTCATCATCGTGCTACGACTTGCTAGTGTGATTGTTCAGAATAGAAACATCACAATATTCAAATCTCTACTACATATAGACGCTTCCACTCCATGCCAGAAACCGAGGTAGCATATTTCCCTACTTTTGTACTATCGGATAGTATGGCAAACACTGTAGCATTTTCGCCAATGCATAGGACTTCTGGTAAGTTATCTATGGGAGTGCATCGATAAATCGGCACACTACGAATAAGTAAACGCGCTGAGAGCATAAAAAACACCCATGCAAAGAAATAAACTCTGACATGGGTGCATCGTTGCACACAAAAATGTATCAACCTTCCAGTATTAATAATAAGTTGATACAGGTCGAGATGAGAACGCTCTTTTGTATCAGGATGGAGAGACGAAGGGTATCACGCTCCCACATACCTCAAAATCTCTACATCGCCGTTGTGATACACCACCTTGAATTTGCCTGATGCGGCAAGTGCATTCTCGAAGCGTGGGAGTGCATTCTCAGGTAAGCTGGAGAAGGCAGTTGCCCAGGCACTTTGACTACGGGTGAATACGAAGTAGGCTTGTGTGTGCTGATGTGCCTTGATGAATTGCACAATCTCGTTGATATTCGGTTTATCGGGGGTTGCCATAATGTTCGGGTCGATGTCGTTGGTTGTGTAGGTACTATATAGCTCAAAACCTTGAAACATCCAGGGCGTATCGTCCCAACCTGCGATGAACATAGAGTTTGTAGGAGCAATCCGATAGAGGTATTGCACACCAGCGACATCGCTGTGAGTCATGTAGTCCATGCGCTCATTGCCGTAGCGTGTGAAGAAAAAACCGCCGAGCAGCACGAAGCAGACGCCACATATCACGGCGATACGCAGAAGCGATGTGCCACGCAATGAGAGCGAATGGCGCGTGTAGAAGCTGGTTGCGGCAAACATCACCATGAAGGGCAGTGAGAAGAGGTAGACACGCAGAAACATTTCGCCGCCGTATTGTTGCACTGCTGCAAGCGGAAATGGTGCGATGGCGAGCAGAAGATACGTCAGGTCACGGTTGCCCATGCGAATACGTCGCCATACACCCAGTGCAGCTAATCCCCAGATGAGAACGCTCATGATAATACGCAGGTCGGCAATAAAGACGTGTTGTGCATTCCCCTGACTGGCACGTTTCGTGACGTTGACCGTCACGACACTGGTAATGTGACCGATGCCGCCCACAATATCTTGCGTATGCCCCTGCACATACGTCCGCGCCAGAAGAAACATCCATGCCGCCGTCATTGCGCCAAAGAGGAGCGGTAGCCAGAAGGGTTTGCAACGTCGGAAGAGAACCAACAATGCCACGCTCGTGATGACGAAAAACGGCGTCAATGGATGACTGGACACAACGAAGAGGAAGAGCAATACGAGCAATGCCAGCAGACCTCGGCGTTGCCAGGGTGTCAACGCGGATGGCGTATATTGCATATCGGGTATCAACGACCAGTTGCACAAACCTCGAACGAATGGTGGCGCGTGTAGAAGGCGACGACTGAGCCAATCCTGCACACGTGAAGGCGGCAAGGTTGTCACCTTGAACCACTTTAATAGAATGGCGAGAATGACGGCATAAAAGAAGAAATTGATGCCCTGCGGCGAAAAATAGTCCTGCCCGATCCAGTTTGTCAGATAAAAGAACCAGAGGCCAAGCCATGTCAGGCGTCTATCGGTGGTTGCTGTCGTCAGAATAAGGTAGAGTGGCCCGAAATAGAGCAGATTGTAGACAAGCGGCGCCCATCCTGCATAGGGCAGAATGCTATGAAAGCCTGTCGCCTCGGTGACGAACGCGCTCAACACGAAGAAGCCGGGCCAGTTAAAATAGGCATCTAGCGCAGGATTGACGGAGCCGTGCCGCATAATGTATTCGGTATAGCCCGCATGTCGGTAGACGACGGAGAAACGCGGAGCCTCTTCGATGAGATTTTCAACGCCATACAGCATCGCAATCAGTAACGCTATATGCAGTAGAATAAGCCACGTCCGCATCTGTGGTTGGCGCAGTGTGAAGCAGAAGCTGAATGTGAGCAGAAACGGCGCGACAATCAAGAGAGGCGCATGGGTTGCCAGTGCCGAGACCAGCCCCAGATCATTCATGACACTCACATCGATATGCTGTAGCGAAACAAGCCACAATGTAAATGCAGTGAGCGCAAGCACAAGGCTTACAACATCTGCACGTTTGAATGAAGTCTGGAACGATGGACGTGTTGTGGAATGCGTAGCCGATACGGGCGCATTGTGCGTTGGCATGGGCGAATGCGCCGACACGGGTGCGTTGTGCGCCGACACGGGTGCGTTGTGCGCCGACACGGGCGACATCTGTGTTTGCACGGGCGACCACAAGGGTACGCCCCTACGATACACGTCGGGTG
>DAIQNC010000127.1:1659-3125 GCA_036788655.1 Ktedonobacteraceae bacterium | reverse complement strand
CGTCGTATCGTAGGGGCGTACCCTTGTGGTCGCCCGTGTCGGCATAGATGTCCTCCGTGCGCTCTCTTTGGCCTGTGCGCTCTCCTCTTTCATATTTACGCCCTCTCTTTCGCGTTGACCGCAATTCTTTTCGCTGTAACATTGTTTACACGCGAGGCATACGGGCGTCTTCTATATTCCGGTTGTGACATGTTCTTTTTTGCAAAGATGTTGCTCACGTTCACGCGCCACTCTTGCCAGATGGTCTTGAGGACACGCCAACCATCACGGAGGGCGTGCAGGTTGCTCTCGCCGTAGATGCGCGGATGCTCGAAGCTGGGAACCTCGACGATGTTGAAACGCGCCGTGTGCATTCGCAGATTGAGCAATGTCTCCACCTCGAAGCCATCGCAGTCGATGTTGATGGTATCGAGGCAGTGTCGCCAGAAGGCGTTGTAGCCATAACACAGGTCGCTGAAACGTGTCCAGAAGAGCAGATTGACTAGCGCACTGAGGCCATAGTTTCCCAGACGACGGAAGTGCGTAATATCGTGACTACCACCGCCTGTGAGAAAGCGTGACCCCTTCGCAAAATCGTAGCCCTCGATAAGGGCGGCAACAAAACGTGGTATTTCACGGGGGTCTGCCGAGCCATCAGCGTCCAGCATCACGATGATATCGCCCGTACTCGCAGCGAAGCCGAGGCGGAGCGCATCACCCTTGCCGCGTCCAGTCTGGCGTATCACGCGAATCGAGGGCAACAATTCCTGTGCCACCTGAATAGTATCATCGGTGGAATGTCCATCGACCAGAATGACCTCACTCACGCAGGAAGGCAAGCAGGGTAGGACATGCGCAAGGTTACGCGCCTCGTTACGTGCCGGAATCACCACACTGATACGTGGGTAGATGTCATACGGAAGTACAGGGGAATGTATTATTGAAGGGGTTATCGAAGGGGTTGGTATTGAAGGTATGACGGTAAGATGCTGTTTCTGTTGTTCCTGTCTAGTAAGACGTTCAGCGACCTCAACACTACCATTTCCACTGTTACCACGACCCCTGTATTGCTCTCTGTATCGCTGTTTCTCTATCATGCAAAATCCTCTCCTCATCCACTGCCCAAATTTCCAAAGTTTCCTTTGCCGCTCTACTATAAAGGGCTTCTCAGGAGAAATCAATTGCTATTTTTGCATATTTCTGAATAGATGCTTATCGTTTTTGTAGAGAAAAATAAGGGGAGAAATAAAAAAAGAAATATTTCGCTGAATTTTTGCCACGAAAAGGACAAAAGTATCGTACACTTGTGTAAGAGGTGTTACTATAACATCAGGTGTCCCCATGCCTGGTGTTTCCCCCTGGTAACACCTCTCTTTTGAGTCTTGCTCATCATCCCCCCTCATGTTGTGCCGTGATTTATCACGGGCGTCCGCGTCCCCCTGTTGTGTCGTGATAAATCACGGCTGTGCGTCATTCATTGCACAGCC
>DAIQNC010000127.1:0-1649 GCA_036788655.1 Ktedonobacteraceae bacterium | reverse complement strand
GATTTATCACGGGCGTCCCCCTGTTGTGTCGTGATAAATCACGACACAACAGGGGGACGGACTATCGATAAATCGGGGTTCTACGAAGATGCCCATGTCAACACATCATCATTGCCCGGCACAGCATCTTCATTCGTGTTCTTATTGCGCCATTCGCATCTCACAATATGGTCAGATAAAAGCGTTTGTATAGCTTCGTCGTATTCATGTAAGAGGAATTGACCGAAGTGGTCGAGCAGGACTTGTTGGCGCAGGTCGGGCCAGCGACGGGCGCGTTGTGCCTTGCCGCGTTGCTGAATATAGTCGAGCAGTTGTGTACGCTCTTCGTCACGACGTAACTGCTGTTGCGCGGCAAACCACTCCTCTGCCAGCACACCGCGATGGCTCTGGTCGTAGACACCGCGTTGATAGCGGCAGAGGGCGTCATTCATACTTATAAAGCTATCCTGACGGCGCGTGGCAAAGAGCAGCGTATAGGGAGCCAACTCGACAACGGCAGGTCGCGTGTGTATCGGAATGGAGATACGTTGCACGGGCAACACAAAGTGGCGTTGCATCGCCTTCATAAACAGGTCGATGACGACGCTCACAGCTTCGACACGCTCCGAATCATGCTGCACAGCTAACGTCTTCCATTTATCAGTACGCAAGACGGCATTGAGCGCGATAGCATATGCAGGTGAACGTAAAGCTGTGAGAAGCAGTGTCTCGACCTGCTTATGCGAGAGCAACAGGCAAAGTTCAGTCGGTGCAGTTCGTTTATAGAGGGCAGCTAAGTCGTCCGCCGTAAACAGAGCATGTCCGAAAGGATTTAGCAGGAAAATAGCCGGGGACTGCTCAATGCCCTGCAACAATCTGTCAGAGGAAGCTAACCAGCTTGTATGTAGAACCCCACCTGCTTTCGGTAGCGTCAGTTCACGCTTTGGAGTTGCATTGCGCCGTGTCTTCGCTGACTGCCCTTCAAGCTCTTGCTGCCCTTCATTCGTTACCGTCTGTGATGTCTGGTGGTGAGCATCGCGTCGTGTACTGCTCCCCTGCTCAAGTATAAGGCCATGTAATGTAATGGGGCGACTTTCCTGTACAAGTGCGGTAGACAGCGATTGTATCTGCTGTAGCAGTTCGGGTATCGGTGTTGTCTTTGTCGTGCCAAGTCCATCGAGCCAGTAGCAGCGTCGATAGATGCGCGTCATCGCCAGAGCATGACTATAGGAAGGCACATACTCGTTGAGCAGCCATGTACGCAACGTTGAGAAGACAAGCAGCTCCGAGAGACTGCGTGTTCGCCCACGCCGCGCCGCCTGTGCAGGGTGCGTAGCATCGTGTATTGCGCCTTCGGCGTTCTTATCGAGGTCAGACCACAGTTCCATATCGCTTGTATTGTAGCATGTAGTGCGGTGATGATGAAGCATAAAGAGGCCATAGACATCGGCAAAGGGTACGTCTTAGAATTTACCCAATACCCCAGTGTCTATAGACACACTGGGGTATTGGGGTAAAGATATTCCGTTACCCTACTACCTCCTATCCGGGGTAAATCTGGGTATTGGGGTAAAGATGCAAAGTCAATGTATATTCGTGTTACCTCGAATGGCGATACAATACAGAAAATAGAGATAGAGGAGCCACAACATATGACACAATCCAACAAT
>DAIQNC010000126.1:6638-8602 GCA_036788655.1 Ktedonobacteraceae bacterium | reverse complement strand
TCAAGCAAACTCGAATTCCTGGCTCGCAAACAGGGCATCGTCCTACCCTCGACCCATGCCGTATCATCCGTCTCAACGAATACGAACGGCAAACTAGCCGAGGCCATCGAAGTCGAACGGCGCGTCCCCGTATTGGAGCAATCACGCAAAACCTCGTAGGGGCGTAATTCTATTACGCCCTTCCTTGCTCATTGCCGTGTTATCAATGGCAAAGGCGTCGTTGGCACGGTCTGCACTACACGTGGGGCGAGCGGCAACGAGAAGGTGAAGCGCGTCCCCTTGCCGGGTGTGCTTACGGCAAAGATTGTGCCACCGTGCGCGACGATGATGGCTTTGACGATGGCGAGACCAAGACCACTGCCACCTGTTGTTCCGGTGCGCGAACGGTCAGCACGATAGAAGCGTTCAAAGATGTGTGGCAGGTCAGCGGCGTCGATGCCCACACCCGTGTCAGTAATGGAGACATTGAGCATTCGACTCGTTGGTGTTGCGCTGATGGTGAGAGAGCCGCCACGCGGTGTGTGACGACGCGCATTATCGAGCAGGTTGAGCAATACCTGCGTCACACGGTCACTATCGGCGTAGACGAGCGGTGTGCCGTCGGTAAGCTGGTTGTGCAAAGCGATACCAGCTTCCTCACACTCTGGCTCAATAACGAAGAGGGTCTCATCGACGAGCGAATGCAGATCGAGTGGGGCAAGGTCGAGCTTTGTATGTCCCGATTCGAGCGATGACATCTGCTGGATATCGGCGACGAGTCGTCGCAAGCGTTGTACCTCACGTCCGATGCGTTGCGCCGTTTCGTGTCGCGCCTCTGAACTGGGAATCAGGTCGTCGGCAAGTGCCTCGCTGAAGCCTTGAATGGCGGTGAGGGGTGTAGCAAGATCGTGCGCGATGTTGGCGATGAGTTCGCGGCGTATCTGGTCTTGTTGACGTAGTTCGTTCACATCTGCCTCAATCGTATCCGCCATCGCATTAAAGGTGAGAGCAAGGCGTCCTAATTCGTCCTGTGATTTAGGAACCTCGACACGCTTTTCATATTCGCCACGCTTCATCTGCTCCGCCGTTCGCGTCAACCCCTCTAGCGGATGCGTCAACTGACGCGCCATGAGCAGACTGAAAAGCAAGACGCCGACTGCGATGATAAGACCACTCACAAGAATGGCGGTGTTGACATTCGCTAGAAAGCCATTCGGTGCGCCAGAGGGGAATTGCTCCGGTTGATAAATCCATAACGCACCTATAATTGTGCCACTGGACGCGCCATTCTTATATATAGGAACACTCACATACAAGAATGAGGTGATATCGTTGTGGTCGGGATCGGAATGTACAACCTGGAAATTGCCATGCGTTTGCTGCCCGTGAAGTGACTTTTGCACATTCTGCTGGATAATAGTTTGCAAATCGGTCGGCACATTTTGCATCAAAGGAAGTTGCCCATTCGTACCGACGAAGACTCCGTTGGGCAGTACATCCCCACTGGTGCTTGTGAGGGGACTTCCACCAATCTGCTTCGCTTCATACTCTGCCGTTGCAAGTAGCTGATCCGTCTGATAATTTGCAAAGTAGTTTTGCACCGCAAACAGAATAACGACGCCTAGTATGACGATGGCACTTAGCGCGACGAGTAGGTAGCTCAAGATAAGCTTGACGCGCAGACTCATGGGGGGAAGGTGAAGATACTGCTGCATACGTTGCATGGCTAAACTCCCTGGTAGCGCGTCCCCGATGACTGCGATTCGCGTCCGCTTACCGAGGATGGTGGCACGAACTTATAGCCAACGCCCCAGACGGTCTGAATAAAATGTGGCTCGCTCTTGACGGATTCGAGTTTCTTGCGGAGCGTACCAATATGCACATCGACGGTACGTCCATCGCCTAGATACGTATAGCCCCATACCTGATTGAGTAATCCTTCACGTGTAAATACGCGATCCGGTGATGAAGCAAGCGCAACGAGC
>DAIQNC010000126.1:0-6612 GCA_036788655.1 Ktedonobacteraceae bacterium | reverse complement strand
GGTGACCAGCAGGTCGAACTCTTTGACGGTGAGCGTCACCGTCTGCCCATCCAGCATCACACGTCGCGCAGGAATAGTGATAATGAGGCTATCGAAACGCAACTCTTCACCATTCGCCGGGGCTTGATGGATTGCACTTGTATGTGTAGTCTCGTTCTGTTCCGCCTTCGCTGTATCGCTTGATGCATCGGAACTCTCCGTCAATTTAGGGGCGTAACTGCGGCGCACAATGGCCTTGACGCGGCTCACTAGTTCACGCGGACTGAATGGCTTGACGAGGTAGTCATCGGCCCCCAGTTCGAGGCCAGCAACGCGATCCTCTTCGCCCTGCCGTGCAGTCAGCATCAAAATGGGTGTATTAGCCCATGCTCGTATGCGACGGCACACTTCCATGCCATCCAGCGCAGGGAGCATCAGGTCGAGAATCACGAGGTCGGGATGCTCACGGGCGTGCATCTCCAGGCCAGCGACACCATCGCTCGCGCTCAACACCGTGTACCCTGCCTGTTCGAGGTACAGGCGAATGACCTGCACAATATTCGCTTCGTCTTCAATCACGAGTATCTTCATGCCAGTATTATAGCAGACGTGTATAAGGGGCGTATCAAAAAATTGCAAGAAAATTGTAAAGTAGGGACAGATTTATCACGTCCGTTGCCGTTCCTTGCGTCCATTGTATGGTGTGCATCGCTTGACATTCACCCAATTATGATTACACTTGTTCTTATGGGAAAACAATTGGTTCGTCATACGGAACAGCATGAGATGAACGAGGACGGGGCAAGTACACCCGCTCCGATGGTTGAGCGTGCCTTTCAATTGCTGGAACTGTTGAGCAATTCCGAAGAGGGTTTGACGCTCTCGGAACTGGCACGCGCCCTGCATTCGAGTCGCGGCAGTCTGCATGGGCTGCTCAAAGTGTTAGAGAGCAACGGCGTCGTCGAGCAGGAAGAGGAGCGGCGTTTCGTCCTCGGCCCACATATGTACGACCTCGCGCAGGGCTATGTGCAACGTGCAGGGTTGCGCCACTATGCCCTTCCTGCGATGCACCGTCTGGCAAAAATGAGTGGAGAAACGGTCTGCCTGGGCAAGATTGAGCCAAAGGGATTACGCATCATCGAGAGTATCGTGGATGAAGAAGAGAACCAGATAGCACTCCACATCTCCGCACGGCGCGGAATGCGTGTGCCACTGTTCGCCGCCGCAACCGCTCCTTTCGTGCTGGCAAGCTGGTCTGTAGCTCAACGCGAAGAGTTTTTGCATAATCAAGAACTACCACGCTTCACCGACCATACTATCATCGACATAAGCAAATTTATGGAAAGAGCGGAAGAGGCCGTGCGTACTGGTATCAGTTTCGACTACGGCGAATATCTGGAAGGCGTTAACGCAATAGGCACACCCATCTATGGTTCTGGTAGCACACTGGTAGCTCTACTCTGGATCGTCGGCTTTGCCTCACGCTGGGACAAAGAGGCCATAGAGCGCGTCGCACCACAACTACGGACAGAGGCAATAGCGATATCGGCAAAGTTAGGCGGAAATGTATAGTATTGCACTCTTTACCGAAAGGAAACACACATGGCTATTGAACAGAATACACAACAAGATGTCATGAAAATTGAGACCGAAGTGACGCAGTTGTATGACGATATGCAGACAAATTCCCTCACACCATTGTGGCGCATCGAGGAGTCGTTGATGGCGGTGCAACCGCAACCAAAGGCGATTCCCTGGCTCTGGAAATGGGATATGTTGCACGAAATCGCCGCACGTTCCGGTAGACTTGTTCCAATTCATCGCGGTGGTGACAGACGCGCCATTGCCCTTTCCAATCCTGGCCTGAATGGACAACCTTACGCTGTACCGTCGCTATGGGCGGCTGTACAATGGCTCAATGGTCATGAGGTCGCGCCAGCACACCGTCATACATCGCAAGCCATTCGCTTCATCATCAATGGTAGTGGCTCATGGAGTACCGTTGAGGGTGATCGCGTCTATCTTGAGCGCGGCGATTTCGTGCTGACCGCTCCCTGGCTCTGGCACGATCATGGCAGCAAGGCAGACGAACCTGCTGTATGGATGGACGGCCTCGATATTCCGCTCAACAACTATCTCGATGCCAGCTTCTTTGAACCTTACCCACAGAAAGAGCAGGAAGTGACCGAGGTTATCAACGGTACTGTTCTCAAATATGGCGTCGGGCAGTTGCAACCAGCGTGGGAGACGCGCTCAACTCACTATCCCCCCATGCATACCTATAAATGGGCTGATACGGAACGCGCTCTCACCAACCTTGCACAGGTCGCGTCCAGTCCCTTCGATGATGTCGTGATGGAGTATGTCAACCCACACACGGGCGGCCCCGTCATGAAATCCTTCACGTGCTGGATACAGATGCTACGTCCCGGCATTCACACACAGGCGCACCAGCATACGGGTAGCTTCGTCTATCACGCCTTCGAGGGCAACGGCGAAACCATCATCAACGGTGTGCGCTTCGAGTGGAAACAGGGCGATTTCTTCGTCATCCCATCGTGGGCTGTGCATGAGCATCACAACCTGTCGCAAGACAAACGCGCCATTCTCTTCTCCATGCACGACACACCTCTGCTAACCATGCTCAACAAATATCGCCATCAGGAATACACGCAAAACGGCGGTCATCAGGAAGTGAGCGGCACGTTTTCGGGCGAAAGGGTGTAATGAATTAGACCCGTACATTGTGCAGTAGGTTGAACGTGGGATAGTGGTGGATGGGGTGTAATGAATTATGCCCGTACATTGGAGCATGAGTGGAACGTGGATGAGTGAGGGACGTTCCATCATTGAGCATTTTCGGGGCAACGAGATAATGTACGGGTCTAATTCATTACACCCTGTCCCCATTGCACAATGCCCATCGTTACCCGGCAACGTTCGTGGTGGGAGAATATTTCATGACCACTAAAGTTCGGACAATACCGAAATGTACGGGTATAATTCATTACACCCCGTCCACCATTCACATCCGTTCAAGTTGCCATAACAAGGAGATACACACACATGAACCCCATTGAATCGCCGCCGTTGCATCGGGATGTGCTGGTCGTCGGGGCCGGGCCGGTTGGCTTGACGGCAGCACTGGCTCTATGTGCGAAGGGATATGCGGTGACGCTCATCGAGGCGGAGCCAGAGGGACGAGAACGTTCTGGCAGTCGCGCTATTTTCATTCATAAAGAGACGTTGAAACTGCTCGAACAAATTCAACCGGGGTTGGGAATGCAGGTGGCATCACAGGGATTGGTATGGCCTACCAAGCGTACCTACTGGCGCAATCGACAGGTGTTTGTGCGTCACTATCCCACGCCGAAGCCGAATGCGTTGCCGCCATTTTCGAGCCTGCCACAGGTGAAGATTGAGCAGATGCTACTCGATGCCTGCAAAAAGGCTGGTGTCGAGTTCGCATGGAATACGCCCGTGAGCAAGGTTAAGACAACGCCTGATGGGGTGACAGTGACGACGGAATCGGAGCAGGACTGGACGGCACAGTATGTCATTGGCGCGGACGGGTCGCGTTCGACAGTGCGCCACGCACTGGACATTCCGATGGAAGGGAGCCGTTCTAAAAATTCGTACATCGTGGTGGACGTGGCGGAAGATGAGGAGCATCCATTACCGCTTGAGCGCGTCTTTTATTATGACCATCCGGGCGTAGGACGCGATGTGCTATTTGTTCCCTTCGTCGGTGGATGGCGCGTCGATTTGCAGTGCCGCGAGGACGACAATCTCGATGCTTATAGTGGCATTGAAGGTGTGCGTCAATGGTTGCCGAAGGTGATGGATGCGAAATATGTTGACCGCATCACGTGGGTCTCGACCTATCAGTTTCTACAGGTAGTGGCGCGGAACTTCACCGATACAAATGGGCGCGTCCTGCTCGTCGGCGAGGCAGCACATCTCTTCGCCCCATTTGGAGCGCGTGGCATGAACTCTGGTATTGCAGACGCAGTTGCAGCAACGAACGCTATTGATACGGCCCTGTCAGCAACGGATGCGAAGGTAGCACATGAGGCGATAGAGGAGTTCGCACGGATACGACGGAGCGCGGCAGAATATAATCGGGATGCGGCAAAACAGGCACTCGCGCATGTGCAGAAACGTAGCCCCATCATGCAGGTCAAACGCAACATCGCGGCCCTCATCGCCCCCTACTGGGAACGCGCAGGTGTCTGGCTCGACTCCGGCCCCTACGGGCCGCGCTCAGGCCCAACAGGACAGAGCGCAGGAAAATACTAACATGTTGTGCCGTAATTTATCACGTGCGTGTATCGCATGTGTGCGAAGACCATGTTGTGGCGTGATTTATCACGTGCGTGTACAGATCAATCGCAAACGCCCGTGATGAATCACGGCACAACATGGTTGGGTTCACGCCTGTGATAAATCACGGCACAACATGGGCATTATAATGGAAGGGGACATGCATTATGTCTGTGACAACTCCTACGTTCACTTTCTCGCTACCGGAACAGTTCAACGCGGCAACGGCCTTCGTTGATAGCAATATCGCGGCTGGACGAGGCGCAAAGACGGCGATTTATTATGAGGGCGAGACCTATTCTTATGCCGAAATTGCGGAGCTGACCAATCGCGTCGGAAATGGCTTGCTTGACCTGGGCGTGGAGATCGAGCAGAGAGTTGCGCTGTTGTTGCTGGACTCGCCACAGTTTGCCGCGACCTTCTTTGGCGCAATCAAGGCTGGCCTCGTCCCCATTCCGCTCAACACCATGCTACGCCCCGATGATTATGTCTATATGCTCAACGATAGTCGTGCGAGGGTGCTGATTGTCCATACCGCATTATGGCAGTCATTACAGAGGATAGTGCCACAACTGAAATATGTACGCCATGTTGTCGTCGTTGGCCTTAGACAGAGTGGAGAGATGGAGACGAAGACACTGCATGATTTCGAGCAATGGACAAATCGCTCCTCATCACAGCTTGTAGCGGCGGAGACGAGCAAGGATGATAGTGCTTTCTGGCTCTATAGTTCGGGCAGTACAGGCTTTCCAAAGGGCTGCGTCCATCTGCAACACGATATGAGCTATTGTAGCGAAGCGTTCGGCAAGCATATTCTCGGTATTCGTGAGGACGATATCACGTTTTCCACATCCAAGCTCTATTTTGCCTATGGACTGGGCAATAGCCTTTACTATCCCTTTTCAATTGGAGCCAGTTCGCTCTATTTTCCTGGACGCTCAACGGCAGAAGCAATTTTTACGCTGATTGACTCGCACCATCCCACACTATTTTTTGCCGTGCCAACGTTCTACGCCAGTATGCTTGCACTCCCCGATGCCGAGAAACGCTACGATTTCTCCTCGATACGTCTGTGCATCTCTGCTGGCGAGGGGCTACCCGACGATATCTTCCATCGTTTTCAGGAGCGTTTTCACGTTCCCATCCTCGACGGTATCGGCTGTACCGAGATGTTGCAGACGTTCATCAGCAATCGCGCCGACGATATCCGCCCCGGCAGTTCAGGAAAGCCCGTTCCAGGGTACGAGGCTCGCATCGTCGATGAGCATGGGCAGGATGTCGTACAGGGTGCAATGGGAAGTCTGCTTGTGCGTGGCGATAGTGCCGCCGCTTGCTACTGGAACAAGCACGAGAAGTCGAAACAGGTCTTTCAGGGCGAGTGGGTTGTAACGGGCGACAAATACTATCAGGACGAAGATGGCTATTTCTGGTACTGTGGACGTGCCGACGACATGCTCAAAGTGAGCGGTCAATGGGTCTCGCCCTTCGAGGTCGAAGCGGCTCTTATCGCGCACCCTGCGGTGTTGGAAGCCGCTGTTGTCGGAGCCATCGACCAAAACGAACTCGTCAAACCACGAGCCTTCGTCGTCCTGCAACGTGGCTATGAGGCATCCGACGCGCTTTCGGATGAACTCAAATCTTTCGTCAAAGCGCGTCTCGTTCCTTATAAATATCCACGCTGGATAGAGTTCGTGTCGGAACTGCCGAAGACCGCAACGGGAAAGATTCGGCGATTTGTGCTACGAGAAGTGTAATCCGAGGCCATAAGTGTGAACCTTAAATGAGCCTGGACATCCGTGAATGGGCGACGAGGGTGTGATAATTGGTGGATGTATCAATAATGAAGGTTGACAAAATAATGTGGACAGTCGTGATGTTGTTACTAGGGTGTGATAAATCAGACCCCTACACTGTGGTGGTTTACCATGAATTATTATGGTGTAGGGGCCATCATGTATGACGCCCTGGTAACTCGACGCACAACATTCATTGTACATCACTTCTTTCCATCATTCCCTTCTGCACCTCATAAATGCTCATAGACTCGAATAATCTCAGCCGCGAGAGGCTCCAGTGGCGACCCTTCTGAGCGTAGCATCTCGCGCCGCTCCACAGGCTCGCTTAGAGCAATTTATAGATAATAATGGTAGTATTTCGATAAGCAAAACACCTTCTAAAAAGGAGCCTCTCGCAAACGCTTGTCTAAACTGGCTTCTCATGCTATACTAGAGATACCACAGTCTAAATGGCAGATGGGGCGCGATGGCGATTGAAACTCGAGATAGGCATAGAGTGCCATCAGAAGGATTT
>DAIQNC010000125.1:0-8604 GCA_036788655.1 Ktedonobacteraceae bacterium | reverse complement strand
GTTGTCTATTGTAGTCACAGTATTACTTCTCATTGTCGCATTCCTCATTGTTTTTAGCCTCATACTTGGTGCGAAACGGGAGCATCAACGAATCTTGCGAACTTCTACTTCCTCTGACTCGACTGTGGCAACAGCACCTGTCCTTCCTTCGACATGGTATACGCGACGACGCACTCTCATTTCGTTTGGTTTCTTTGTTATGATTGCATTGACCTTCTTCTTTCAAAACACATTGACAGAAGGAACCTTCCAAACGATTACTAATAGTCTGCATTTTTCGCTTTTGAACAGTCAATTTGATAGTCATACGACCATAAACCCGACGGCGACAATTATTCCTACTCCTCTCACTGCTAGCCAACGCCTTGTGCGCGTTGATTCTTCTGCGCGTAACCAGTATTACACAGCGTATCAGTGGCAGGTGTGGTCGTACTCTTCCTGCTCTGGCATCGCTATGGAGATGGTGATGAATGCCTATGGACGCCATCTTATTGCCGCTGATGTGCTACAGGAAGAATTGAATCTGGGTGTCTGGGATGTCAACCTCGGTCTACTTCGTGAAGATGGTATCAACAGCACGGCAGCCTATTTCGGCTTCAATACGAGTGCAACGCACACACGCACACTGCAAAATATTCTTGCCATCAGCAATCAGGGTTTACCCGTTATTGTGAGTGTGCGCGATCCCTACTATTTTCCAGGTGGTCATATCTTCGTTGTACATGGCGGAGATAGCAATAACGTGTATATCGCGGATTCTTCTCCCCATAATTTTCAGCGTATGTCGTATAGTACGTTTCTCGCTATGTGGCAAGGGTTTAGTGCGGTTCTGACTCCTCGTTAACGACGGTTTTCATCAAGGCGAATGGATAGGTACGCTCCAGTGTTAATAAGCGCGTGAGTGTTGTTTGAATAGCGAACTCACTTTTATCACAGGCAATCCAGCGACGCTTAAGCCGTTCCGCCACTATGGGTGTGACACCGCTACCACAGAAACAGTCGAGTATCAGATCGTTCTCTTCTGATGAGACTTGTATAATGCGTTCAAGAAGTGATGCAGGTTTCTGCGTTGCGTAGCCGGTACGCTCAGGGTCTTTTTGATGTAAGTGGTGCAGGTCAGTCCATACATCACTTGGAGTGAGCAAGGACTCTTCGTCATACGTGTAGAGATGCCCGGCAGAGCGAATAGTCCAGGTTGTTTTCCCATCGGTTGTTACTTCTTTTCGCATATGGTTACGTTGTTGTGTTCCCCGACGCTCTCCGATGCGCTCTGGATGAAAACAGTAGTGTGCTGATTTCGTATACCACAAAATAGTATCATGCTTCCTTGCAAAATGCCGTGATGCTCGCCCCCCGGATTGATAGTGCCAGATAATCTCGTTTTGAAACCCTGCATTGTGCTGTCCTTTTTTCGGTTCTTTCTGCTCCTGATTGTTCCCTTGCTCATTCAGAAACACTTCGTCAAGAAGCAGTTTTGCATAAGGAGCGGCACGCCAATCAAGGTGGACATATAAACTGCCCGTATCCGTGAGAAGGGCATACAACAGCACGAAAGTTTCGTATAGCCATTGAATGTACTCATCGTGAGTCTTCCACTGGTCGCTATATACCACTTGCTTTCCCTGTGAAAAGACTCGCCCGGTCATAAATGGTGGATCAATGTAGATGAGGTCAACGGAATGAGCAAATTCATGAAGCAGGTGGAGAAGGACATCGTACCTGTCTCCTGAAATAAGGTGATTGTGCCACAGAGAGGTAGCAGGCGATGGATGTTGCATTGTTGCATGTTGGTTGGGGTCAGGCAAATACCATGCCTGTATTTCAAGAGGGGGAACAGAAGGGTGTGTAGGATGTGTAAGAGGATTATTTTTCCCTTTCCAGTGCAACTCAACCATCTCTTGCTCCTCTTACCATTTTCCTCATGATAATTGAGAGACTAGCTCATCGTCAAGTCTGTTCTAACAAACTATCGAATAGGTATTTTGGCCTATGGTAGAGATGAAACGCATTGATACATGGTAGTCTATTCAGAGAAAGAAAAACACAGTATCTCATACATGAGAAAAGATGTAGCTGATACTATCACATATTTTTACGAGTGGCTTATCGTTGCCACAAAGAAAAAAGAGAAGAGGGATTGATGTATGCCTAAGCGAGCTATGAGTGTGGCTCTCCTATCTTTACTCAGTTTACTGGTATTTCTATTTGCTGCATGTAGTCCGTCCAGAGTCGGAACTATTCCGAGTGGGACACCAGATCATGGAGATGGTACACCATCAGTCATCTCTACTGCTCCTGTTCAACCAACGGTTTCAGCAGCTCCGTCGGGGACGATGGGAACGTCTTACGCATTTGTGCGACAGAATCAGCTATGGATAGCCACGAATAATGCACAGCCAGAAAAGGTCACGAATTTCAACTACAACACACTACCGATTGTTTCCTGGCATACACCGCTCTGGTCGCCTGGAGATGCGTATATGGCAGTCATTATGAACGCGCAGGTTGCTGGTCTGGGTGGTGGTGGATGTCCGGGACCAGATTATGGCGCGAATGGTGCGCTATATGTTATGAACGTTGCGACGCATCAGTTTACGCAGGTAAAACTATCGTCGATTACTCCAAATGTACAGATGAGTGGAACACCTGCAACGGATTACTGGCAATATGCCTTCTGGGAAGATAACACACACTTGCTTCTGTGGTACAATGGTGTACCGGGGGCATCAGTAGACAGAACTCGTGGTGGCCTGTATCGGTATGATGTGAGTTCGCAGAAACTGACGCAGGTTGTGTCGCTGGATGGCTTAGGAGTTGCAACCCTCTATAGTCCGCAGAAGGATTTGCCACTGTTACTTTCTTTGCGCTATAGTAACGAGCAACTTTTTTATCAGGCAATCGTACATCCCTTTGGACAGCAGAGCCAGCTTGCCATATATCGTCGTCCCGTCAATGGAGTAGCGACACAGAGTAGCAAAGTTCTTCAGCAGGGAATCGAGTCATGGTGTGGAACGCCACAAGGACCATATGTGCGCCCTGGTTGGGATGTCGCATCAGACGGACAACAAGTGGTCGCGCAGGTTATCTCAACAGGGAGCGGCAATCAAGGAGTTGCAACGATTCAGGCATTGAATTTGAACGATTATTCAAGTACAACATTGTTTTCGTCGGCTCCTGTCGGGTTGGCAGAGAATGATGTAACGCTTACCTGGGGACCAGATAGTCAGACTGTCGTGATGAGTACGGCCCAGATTGGAGCGATGACGCAAGGGGGACCGCTTACGGCGACGCTCGCCAATCCAGCTGCAACACAGCAGTATTCACCAGGTGCTATGGGTCAGATTGTCTGGCGACCAGATGGGACAGCCTTTGCCCTTGAAGATACCGACACCATTGATGTGACATCAACGACGAACGTGTATGTGTTTCTGACAGGACAGTCGCAGGGGCGACTGTTGTTAACGAACGCCCACGATTTTGCGTGGGGGTGATAATTGATAGGATACGGAGCGGTAGAAGAAATATATGTCGGTTGCTGTATGGATAATTGCAAGCCTGATAGCTTACATTGTAGGTATGGTAGTGCTTGTACGAGTGACGCCAAGACTCTACTATCGTTCGTATGATGAGGAATTGTTTCTGGGAATAGCGGCCCTCGATATTCTAGGAGCTATTCTCGCCTTTGGTGGTATTATCGTGACACTCGCGCTCTTCAACGGAGCTGCGGGTGTCCGTATTCTTGATTTCCTCATGTTGATAGGCATTCTCATCGTGTCTATCTATCTGGCTCGTAAAAGCTTGCGTCGTCCTACTGCCGGGACATTTCGCACCTCGTTGATTGTGGCAGCAGGTTTTAGTATCTTCCTTCTGCTTGCCAGTCTTTACAGTATGGTTCAGCTTATTCTCCTGAAATAAATTCTGGTATTGTGATGATGTTGTTATGTTTCTCTCCTCCTTCTCTCCCTCCCTCTATGCTATATTTTGTAATAGCATACTTGCAGGAATGTAGAAAGATGATATCGAGGTAGTGCAAACATTGCCCGGCTTGCTTGATGGACAAGAGGTAACTTATGATTGTACGCGACATTATGACGACAAAGCTTATTACCATAGAACCGAATGAAACTGTTGGTCATGCGGTAAATTTATTACGTCAGCATCAGATACATCAGCTTCCTGTGGTACGTACCGAAGCGTTGCATGACGCACAGCATACTCAGTATCAGTCCACAAGGAAGCTCTACATATTAGAAGGGATGCTCACCTCTCAAGATGTGGACGTGTTAGCTGCTTTAGCTCGTCAGAACGCTTCCAGTGACGTGTTGCATCAACCCTGGCAAGAAAGACGAGTATCCGAGGTTATGCATCGTGCAAGCATTCGAGTGACGCCTATAACGTCGGTTGCCGCAGCAGCGCAGCGTCTCGTTGAACGCGGATTGAGCGCATTGCCTGTAGTAGAGTATGACCAGGTGAACAAGGAATCTGAAGAGACGAGACCCATTCTACTTGGCTTGCTATCACGTAGTGACCTGCTCCTTGCGTTCGCACGTTCTATGGGAGCATATGAGCCAGGTATGCAGGTACAGATAGAACTTCCACTCGGAAACATGGCTCCTCTTTCCGAAACATTAAACATTGCCGCAGAACTGCATATCCCAATACGAAGTGTTGTTGCCGCACCACTTGCTGATACTGTGCCGCTGCTCGCAACAGTTCGGCTAGGGACAATTAACCCTACTCCATTGCTTGTTCGCCTACAAAAAGCTGGTATTGAATATACGCTTGCACCATTTGCATCTGTCGTAGAGGGAGAGAGCCATGCCTGATACTACACTGTCTGTTTCGACACGATCACGCTTACTCTTTGACCCATCAGAGCTACAATACAACTTTGGGCCAGAGCATCCAATGCAGCCAGCGCGTATAGAGGCACTGATGGATTTGCTTGCCGAAACAGGGTTATGGAACCGCGATGATGAACAGACTCGTCTCCCCTTGCGTACTGCCACTGATGAAGAATTGGCACTAGTCCATACCCATGATTATATTTCTGCCGTAGAGCGTCTCAGTGCGTCTGATAGTGCTACTGCCACTGCTCAAGAGAAGGCTGAACTGGCACAACTCGCTATGCACTATGGCTTCGACGATGGCGATACACCAGCACTTCCGGGGATGCATCAGGTTACTGCAAATATTGTGGGTGGCACATTGATTGCGTTGAGTGCGGTTATGGGTTTGCCAGAGGGTGGAACATTCGCTACCGAGGATGAACGTCCACTGCATGTATTTCATCCCTCTGGTGGGCTGCATCACGCATGGGCCGAACGTGCATCAGGCTTCTGTGTCTACAATGATGCTGCTGTAGCTATCGCGCATGTGCTTCGTTCCAGTGAGGCAAAAGTTCTTTATATCGACTTCGACGCGCATCACGGCGATGGGGTACAACGTGCCTTTTATGATGAGCCGCGTGTGATGACAATATCTTTTCACGAAACGGGTCGTTATCTTTTCCCCGGTACTGGCGATGTGCTGGAACTTGGAAACGGCATCGGGCGCGGCTACTCTATCAATGTGCCTCTCGAACCCTTCACTGAAGATGATTCCTACATAGAAGCGATGGATTCCTTGCTTTCACCACTTGTTACCTCATTTGCGCCGGATGTTATTCTCAGTCAGCATGGATGTGACACGCACCGATGGGATCCGCTCACGCACTTGAGTCTCTCGATGCATGGTATTCTCGCGCAGATGAAGCTTACACATAAGCTTGTGCATACGTATTGTAATGGACGCTGGGTAGCAGTCGGAGGTGGTGGCTATGACTTATTTCGTGTCGTTCCGAGAGCCTGGAGCTTACTCTGGGCAGAGATGTCGGAGCAGACGCCGCCCGAAGACTTGCCGGAAGCATGGGTTACACGTTGGCGCGAACGATGGCTTGCTGTGCAAGAGCAAGAAGAGGCTGCTCAGGAAGTGATGGGGAAACCTTCCTCATCTTCACACTTTCCGACGACCTTCAAAGATAGAGCAGAGGATTTTCCAGCACAGCCGCGTCGTTGGTCAATCAGTGACACAAATAGACATACTGTGGCTCTCATACGCCATCTCGTTGTCCCACCCTCGGTACGTCAGGCATTTCCATCGACACGGCAACGTTCACCTTTAGCAGGTCTCTTCGATTTGCTTCACATGAATCGCACTGGAACACCTTCACGCAGCCGAACACTCGACACTGAGAAAGGAACACTCTTGATGCGTGATTTCTGCCCCCCTTCACTCGTTGAACGCCTACGAGCTGATGACGGACTTCGTGCCTTCGCTCGCATCCCAGAGCGTGAGCATCAGTTGTTGCTGGATATAGCAAAAAGCCCTGATTGCGCTCTGACACTTGCTCATACCACGACTGGCGATATCGTGGGGCAAGTCACAATCGCGCCTGCCGATGAGTGGTGGGACGGTATTGAGAATGTTTATGAGGTAGCAATAGAGGTGAGTTCTAGCTGGCGTGGTCAAGGTATTGCGCATCGTATTCTCAGTTTCGCATTGGAACTGGATGCATTAGAGGATATGATTCTTTTCGCAATGGGTCTCTACTGGCACTGGGATACGGAAAACCTGAGCATCTCGGTCTATCGCTATCGTGAACTCATAGCACGGCTCTTTGGCTCACAGGGATTTAAGGAATATTCGACCACCGAGCCGAATGTGAGTATGGAACCTGCGAATGTGTTGCTTGTGCGAATCGGAAACCGTGTAGATCAGCGCAACGTCAATCAATTTCTCAATCGGCTTCTTAGCTCCCCTTCAAGGGTGTAACCAGGCTGAAAACGAACTTCCCAAAATCCAAATGTGACTAACCAGCGTAGTACAGTACGAGAAGCCAATGTGAGAAATCTACAGGCGTCCACCGTGAAGAACTGCGAAAGTAGTCCTACAGAGGCTTCTCAGACACTTTGGAAGAAGTGATCCAAAGCTACGCTACGAACGTAGCATAGGGTGAGAAGAAAAACCGCTCGGTTGCCATGCACCCACCGGGGCTTTTCCCCGAAGCAATCCGAAGATACTTCTCACTCGCATTATCTCCATTCAATACACCTTGTCTCTCTTAGAAACAAGGAATACAAACAGGTCAACATGACAACAGGTCATGCTGTACAAGGCATGGATAGGAAAGGTTGAGTAATCACAATGCAGAATCCCGAACAAACATCGCTTGAGAACCTTGCAGAGTCATTGAAAGCCCCCAAATCACGTCGTTCATTGCTTCGCGGAGCAATGGTAGGAGCCGCAGGTGCGACCGGACTTGCCGTAGCTGGCACGGCACTATGGCCTCGTGGTGCTGCCCATGCAGCAGGTGTGGCAGCCTCTACTTGTACCCCCGATAGCGTACAGACCATTCTGGATATTGCTGCCACAGCAGAACAACTTGCAGTTACTTTCTATACCTATGGTATCAAGAATGCTCATGAACTTGGTATTACTGGACAGAACTTCAACTACCTCACTGCTGCCGTTGTCGAAGAGCAACTGCATCTCAATCTGCTCGTTGCTGCCGGTGGCAAACCAGTCACAGGCACATTCAGCTTCCCCTATGGCGAGGACACCTTCGATTATCAGGACAAATTCGTCAAGACGCTTGACCAGCTAGAGACGGCCTTCGAGTCCGCTTATCTCGCTGCTATCCGTGACTTTGTGTACCTGAACCAGCCTGACCTGGCTGTACTTGCAGGGCAGATCGTCACTGTTGAGGCCG
Organism: Ktedonobacteraceae bacterium; assembly: GCA_036788655.1. Taxonomy (GTDB): domain Bacteria; phylum Chloroflexota; class Ktedonobacteria; order Ktedonobacterales; family Ktedonobacteraceae; genus JBBQVS01. The sequence goes on along the minus strand of DAIQNC010000125.1, from coordinate 854 downwards.
AGCATCGCGCTCTGGGTCGCTCTATTAGCGCAAGCATCAGAACTGCCGACAACTGGGCATTCACACCTGTCTATGTCAAGTCTGTTGCCGATGCTGCAAACGTGCTTGCTAGCGAAGGCTATCTCAGCCCGAAGGGTAACAATAGCTTCTCCTACAAGCCTGCTTCACTGAACCAGAATCCCGATGTTCAGCAGCGCACACCTTACGTTGTCGCTTGCTCGTAATATGCTAACGAATACTGCTGGTATTCATATTCTCTGATTTACCGACTTCGGTTAGCAAACACAGCGGACGTTCTTTCGATTTGTCGAAAGAACGTCCGCTGTGTTTGCTGATGGCAGGCATAAAGTTTTCTAACTCCTTTACATTTTCTGAAAATAAGATAAGAGCATTATAAGAATATGATAAGTAATTGAATTCTTATCTTTATTAGAGAGAGAGTACCTACACTTTAATACAGTGAAGTTTATGCTTAAAGTGTTATAATGAAGAGCTTATAAGCCCAAAAAACGCTTGAATTTGTCTCGGAAACAAGCTAATCTAATGGGGACGAAAGAAAGTGAGGTTGTGAATTATGCAAACGCGAGAACGTTCTAAAATACAGTCACCAGAAATCACGGATGGAATGCTTGTCCAAAGAACACTTGCAGGAGACGAGCAGGCGTTTGAGATGTTGGTGCGTCGCTATCATGTTCCTCTCTTCAATTTCATATGCCATTGCCTCGGCGACTATGACCAGGCGTGTGATATATCGCAGCAAGTCTTTTTGCAGCTCTATATTTCCATGCCAACACTGCGTACCGGAGAACCTCTGAAAGCCTGGCTCTTTCAAGTGGCGAGAAATCGGTGCCTTG
>DAIQNC010000124.1:0-8635 GCA_036788655.1 Ktedonobacteraceae bacterium | reverse complement strand
GCGGCGTTGGATGCTATTGGCACGTGCATAGGCATATTGCAGGTAGACACCTGTATCTCCGTTGGCGCGTAGTACCTCGTCCACGTCCAGTGCGATAATCTGTTGCAAATTGAAGCGAATCATGAAGTAGCGAATCGCTGAGGCGGCGAGGATAGCCGCCGTATCAGTCGATATCTCTGCTCGCTCATCCTGTCGCCGCACCTCTAACATGCGTGCCATTGCCAGATTGATGAGGTCGTCGGCCTTGATTTCGATGCCCTTACGACCAGACATGGCGTAGGACTCGCGTCCATCGGATGTGTCAATGCCGAGACTGGCTGCGGTCTCGCGTGAAAGTGTCACGACTTCATATGAGACATGTTTAGAGTTCGCAGCTTGCTCTGCATATCCGAGGCGGCGTAGACTTTCATACACCACTTGTTGCGGATAGGACTGGCGCACGTCGATAACGTTAATAGCGCGTTGGGCATGTCCAAAGCGTAGTGGATTGGCCTCGTCGCTTGTTGGCGTTGTATCCTCTGGTGTTCGCATCGACCAGAGTTTGCGTCCATCATGCTGAATGCCCCACGGAATGAAGTGGAATTGTACGCCAATGGCTGGATCATCTGAGATGCCGAACTTCCAGAGCTGGTTGGCGATATCTTTTGCTGTATAGGTCGCAGTTCCATCGCTTCTCACAAGAATTTTGTCCTGCATTCGATCTTGCTCATCAGTTTTTTCGTCCGCTTTACCGGGTTTGTCTGCTTTCCCATTTTTTTCGTTTTTCTCTTCATCGCCGAATGGAAGCACCCAGCAGCCAGCAGCTTTTCCGGTCTCAGGCTTTTCTAGCAGACTCCGATTTTTGAGCATCTCGAAGGTACGTTTCCAGAGACCTGCACCGAGAATAGCGGATTCCCATGTGAGCAGGTCATAGGAAATGTTGAGACGCCCCATTGTTTTAAGGTGTGCCGTGACAATCTGGCGTGAGAGGTCTGTGGCTATCGCAGGATAGTCCGGCCCGGATGTTGGTTCATCGCCCTGCTCAATCGTGTGAAGCACCTGTCTTCGTAGCGTCAGTAATTCAGGTTGCTCCTCATAGGCTTTACCGACAGCGACATAGATACGTGAGCAGTAGTAGTCGAATGGTTCATCGGGAAGCTGGTCATTACCACCTGGAAGCTGTAACTTGCCCTGTTGGAGCAGGGTGAGACCAATGACGACATCTGCGACCTGCACACCGGAGTCGTCGATGTAGTTCTGTGCCTCGACGGTATAGCCCTGAGAGCGCAACATACGCACGACGGTATCACCGATGCACGAGTTTCGCAGATGCCCAACATGAGCGGCTTTGTTGCTGTTGATAGCCGTATGTTCGACAATTACTTTTGTGCCTACACCGATATCATTCTGCCCATAGTCCGGGCCAGCCTCTAGTACACGCTCGATGATGGTCTTGCCAACTTCGACACGATTGAGACGAAAGTTGATGTAACCGGGTTTTGTGACGGTAATCTCCTGTACTGAGGCGATATGCATATTCCGCAAAATCGTAGCGATATCTTCGGCAATCGTCATCGGTGGGCGGCGCAGCTTGCCCGACCAGCGCATTATGGGGATAGAGTAGTCGCCGAAGGTTGCCTGTGCCGAGAAACGTAGGTCAACAGGAAGCTCATTGAGTTCGATAGAGAGCGATTGTTGTTCGAGATAGCTATGTACTGCCTGTTGTATCAGTTCTGTTAAGTAGTCTAAAAAATCTTTTGGTCCCGTCATGAACGCGCCTCACTTAGTCAAGAATAATCAGGAAATATTCCAATCGAATGACAATCTTTTATGATTAGTGTTCCCTACTATAACGTAGCTTTGTCAGACGGTCAAGTTTTTCTCAATTTGTAACGTGTTGAGATACCGTTGCACCTCTCGTGGAGAACGCAAAATGATAACCTGCCTGTGTTCTTGATACTGCTCAATTTTCCTGAGAACGCGCACACGTCCGTTCGTCGGATAGTTCCATATCCACAGGAAGAATTCGCGGTCAATGTTTTCTTCTGACACAACCATAGCATAAAAGAAGCTGTTTGTCTGTAATAAACGTTACGGTTTCCTTATAAAAACTCTTGTATACTCTGTTTATGCTCTTCATTCTGGTGAGAAGTTTGAAGAAAATCAAAATCTGTGTGTACTCTCAAGAGAGGATTGACGTATGGCAATGAATACTACTACTCCACAACGCCTCTATCTTCTACAACTTTCGACTTCGACAGTGCAGGGAGCAAGCCAAACGTTAGAAATGGTTCTGGGATGTTATCTCATTGAGATGAGTGATGGGAAGCATATCTTGATAGATAGTGGACTTCCTGCTGATGTACCGCAACCATCAGGAAAGTCATCGAATGGGCAGGAGACAAATGTGATTGAGCAACTTGATAGGCTTGGTTTGCATCCAGACGACATTGATATGCTGATATGCACTCACTTTGATGTTGACCATGCTGGCTATCACGACTTCTTTCCACGTGCAGCGTTCATTGTTCAGCGCGAACACTATGAACTGGCACGAAGCGGGCATCCACGTTTTGCCTCTGCACGCGCTCATTGGGACCATCCTGCTCTCCACTATCACCTTGTCGATGGTGATACCGAATTGCTACCTGGTCTAACCTTGCTTGAGACGAGTGGACACACGCCCGGTCATCAATCGGTACTTATACGTTTGCCGAAAACTGGCTCTGTGTTACTCGCTATTGATGCCGTCGCCATGCAACGCCTTTTTACTCCTGACCGTCAGGCATGGCCTATCGATGATAATGAGCAGCAACTACGCGCCAGTACCCGAAAGCTATTGGAAGTGGTCGAGCGAGAACATGTTACCCTTGTTGTCTTTGGGCATGATGGACAACAATGGCAAACGCTCAAAAAAGCATCGTTGTATTACGATTGAGCGAGTGAGATGAAAATAATTCATCGACGTTGCTATACTCCTTCTACGACAATAGGTGAGGTCTTGCATAAGAAGTTTGTAGAGGACTTATTATGCGTGTTAGCCATGAAGGTTGAAAAATTGTAGGGACAGATTTATCACGTCCGCGTCTATATATTCATGGTGGAAGACGGACGTGATAAATCTGTCCCTACAATTTTTCCTTGATAGTCTTGTGTGACTCTAAGCAACGGCTGATCTCTGCTCGTTTACCGTTTTGCCGTTCTCTACTTTTCTTGCGTTGACTGCAAGTACAATCGCGGTTATTGCAAACCAGACTTCTTGTGCCGCCAGTACGGAGTCGATAATGCCTTGCATAGGGACGAAGGTTCCGATAAGCCCCAATATTCCCATGACGAGACCAAATGCGATAAAGATGTAGCTAAAGGCGCGAGGGAAGAGGCGAGCGTTCAGTAGGACGATACCTAGCCCGATTAGAAGTGTGGGCGCAGGTACGATGACATAGGCATGTTGAATGGCTTTGATTAAGTAGAGGCTGATGCTTAATGCGGTCATATCGCCAGCGACTCCACTTTCGATAGCACTGATATAAAAGCTTACTTCGACCAGACTGACCCCCATGATGACTATTGCCGCGAATGCTGTTATCCAGCCTGATAGCTTCTGTCCTGCACCTGACATGTGAATGAGCGCGAGAATGAAGATGACGTTGAGGAGCGAGCCGAATGCCTGAAACCATGCTCCTGCAAGAATAAGATTTTCGTTTGCCTTGCCCCATGCCATGATTTGTGGAATGGTAGCTCCGGCAGGTGGCCCCGGATTGATGGAGAAAGAGAACATTAGTGCGGCGACGCCGATAAAACCTGTAAGTGCGATCAGTGTGCGGAATAATCGTGTGGACATGTTGCATCTCCTTAAATTGAGGTACTGATAAAAGCGTTTGCCAACGTTTACTACTGTGATTGTGTTTCGCGTTCGTTCTTGCTTACAGAAGGAAGTGTACCCGGAAATGAGCGCGTCTCCTAGTGCAAAGCATCATCAGTGTGAGATGACAAATGTCACATGATACCCTGTGAAGTCATAAATAGATACTTTAGTATCTACTGGCAATTTGTGTGAGTTATACCCAATTTTGATGTTGACAGGTTTGCATCTCACCTGTATGATGACAGTGGATAAGCACTTCTTTATTGTCAAGTTGAGTGAATGAAACCAGGCAAAGGAGATTTGTATGTACCCTAATTCAGATACCTCAGGTGCTGCGGGAATACTTGGTGGGGCTGTAATTTTCGCCGTCATTTTTAGCCTTGCTATTCTTGTTTTCACTATAATCATATACTGGAGAATTGTATCGAAGGCAGGCTATAACGGAGCATGGTGTCTGGTAGCATTTGTGCCAATCCTCAACATCATCATGCTCTGCGTCTTCGCTTTCAGCGAATGGCCGATTCGTCAGGAACTGAACCAATTGCGACAACAGGTTGCTATGGGACAACAAGCATATCAACAGTACCCCCAGAATCCACAATATCCTCAGAATGTACAGGGGCAGCAATATCCCCAGAATCCGCAGTATCAACAGAATATGCCTCAACCCCAACAATACCAACAGTATCCTCATGATCGTCAGTAGAGGATTCTACAAGAACACATGCATCCCGTCCATAGTCTATTATAGACATTTGGACGGGATGCATGTGTTCTTGTAGAATCAGATGGATATCACCAATTTAGCCATCGAGGGTGCTAACGTCACCAACAGGTTGACCAAGCTCACGGGCGCGAATGACGCGACGCATGATTTTGCCGGAGCGCGTCTTGGGGAGCGCAGGGGTAAACTCCAGTTCGTCGGGAACAGCGAGTGGGCCGACGCTTGTACGAACATGCAGCTTGAGTTCCTTTGCCATCTCATCGGATGCCTCATAGCCATTTTTGAGGATGACGAATACCTTGACGTGTTCGCCCTTGATTTCATCGGGCTTGCCAATCGCAGCAGCTTCGGCAACAGCAGGATGGCTCACCAGACTCGACTCGATCTCCATGGAACCGAGGCGATGTCCACTAACCTTGATAACGTCGTCTACACGCCCCTGAACGCGGTAGTAGCCCTGCTCATCTCTCGTTGCGGCATCACCTGCGAAGTAGACACCTTCGATGGTGTTCCAGTAGGTCTCGTAACGTGCAGGGTCGCCGTAGATGGTACGCATCTGACTGGGCCACGGATGGCGTATAATCAGAAATCCGCCCTGACCGAGGCTCACTGATTGGGCGCTACTGTTTACGATATCCGCATCGATTGTCGGCAACGGGCGTGTGGCACTGCCAGGTTTGAGCGGCAAGATGGGCGTCGGGCTAATCATAATCGAGCCTGTCTCCGTCTGCCACCATGTATCCATGATGGGAAGCTCGTTGCGTCCGATGTTCTTGCGATACCACATCCACGCTTCGGGATTGATTGGCTCACCAACCGTGCCGATGAGGCGCAGAGAATTGAGGTCATGCTTGGCGGGCCACTCCTCACCGAAGCGCATCAGACCACGAATTGCGGTTGGCGAGGTGTAGAGAATTGTTGCCTTATACTTTTCGATGATGCTCCAGAATCTATCGGGGGCAGGGTAGGTTGGTGTTCCCTCAAAGAGAATGCTGGTGACGCCGTTCATGAGGGGGCCATAGACGATGTAGCTATGTCCTGTTACCCAACCTATGTCAGCGGCACACCAGTAGATATCATCGGGCTTGATATCAAAGACAAATTTCGTGGTTGCGTAGACACCAACAGCGTAGCCACCATGAACGTGTACGACGCCCTTTGGCTTACCCGTGCTACCGCTGGTGTAGAGGATGTAGAGCATATCCTCGCTATCCATCGGCTCACAGGGGACGACGGTATCAGCAGGAATATCCTTGATGAGGTCATCAATGTAGATATCGCGTCCAGCTTGCATATTGACATCGTTGCCGAGACGCCGTGCGACGATGACATGCTCGATAGTTGGTGTTTCAGCAACGGCCTCATCGGTCAATTTTTTGAGTTCGATGGTTTTGCCACCGCGATAGCTTCCATCGGCGGTGATGACAGCTTTGGCTTCTGCGTCGATGATGCGGTCTCGCAATGCGCTCGCTGCGAAGCCACCGAAGACGACGGTGTGTGCTGCACCGATACGAGCCACTGCTAAGAGTGCCGCGACCTGCTCTGGAATGCCCGGCATATAAATGGCTACACGATCCCCTTTGCCTATGCCAAGATTTTGCAAGCCCTTCGCAAGCCGATTGGTCAGTTCAAAGAGGTCTTTGTAGGTCAACGTGCGTGTTGCACCATCATCACCTTCCCAGTAGTAGGCAACTTTGTCACGGGTAGCGGTCTCCATGTGACGGTCAAGGCAGTTATAGACGATGTTCATCTTACCGCCGACGTACCACTTGAAGAACGGTTTGTTCGTCCACTCGAACGTCTTTTGCCAGGGTTCAAACCAGTGAAGCTCCTTCGCAAGGTCGTCCCAATACTCATCTCGATTTGCCAGCGACCACTGGTAGAACTTCTCATAGTCGTCGAAGCCTTTCGACTTCATGTAAGCCATGATATTTGCGTTGTTGACGACATCTGCTGAGGGGGTAAAAATACGGTCCTCGATTAGAATACTATCGGTGTTTTCAAAGCTGAGATTACTGCTCATGCCCGTCTTGCTCCTTTGTTAGACATACGATTGCTTGAGAACACAGCGTTGTGATTGGTAGACGTAGCGATGTACCATCCTGTCATGCAGTCAGGAGTAGCATCTGTGGACACAACAATTATAGCATATTTGCCTGTGGCTGTTGTGAGTGATGCTGCTGAAGAGGTAGAAAATAGCACTCATTGTCTCAATCAAGCATTCAGACACAGCGTGTTGCATACACAGGTGTGGCAAGCACGCCATGTCTGAATGTACTTCAATTCCTACGAAAAGTAGCAAAACACGTTCTTAGCTCATTGGGAAGACTGGCAACTGGAAGACTGAACGTCCAGAGCTAAGAATGCCTGCCAGGGCGGTATACCATGCGACAAGTGCTGTGATAATTCCGAGCCAACCACCAATCGCTATCAAGCTTGTTGCTCCAAAGAAACCAATGGTCAAGGCTAAGTATGTCAGGAAAAGGGCACCGAAGACGGCGATGAGCGCACCATTACTTTTGAGCGTACCGAGGAACATGATACCAGTGAAGATAGTCCACCCAAGTAGGAAGAGTGCGATACCTGTGTTAAGATCAGTTGCTGTTTTGAATGCAGCGGCGATGCCTGTACCGGGAATAAGGATAGCACCGAATGCAATCCAGAATGCGCCGTAAGATGAGAATGCAGTTGCTCCAAAGGTGTTGCCAGACTTGAACTCCCACATACCTGCGAGCAACTGAGCTAGACCACCATAGAAGAGTGCCAGGCCAACCACAATGTTTGGAACGACACCGGCGAACAAATTCGCGTTTACGCAACTCAGCACAAAGGTTGTGAGTGCGAAAGCACTGAGGCCGAGAGGGGCAGGATTGGCTACCGCTGCGGTAGCGGGGACGACACGCTCTGTGTCGGCGGCGATTTGAGCCATAAAGAAGTACCACCTTCCAAAAAGACTAACAAGACTTGAACCCCGATAATGAGGCATCTAACAGGATAAGAAAACGATGAATAACCTGTAAGCCTGATGAGCCTGAACAAGCACCATTGCCTGTCATAAAGATAAACTATCATCTGTTACTACAGATGAGTTTGAACATAACACCATAGCTATGTTCGAGAAAGCGGTAAGTTTTGCCTGGAAGAAAGATGAGATATTTCTCATCTATACGAACCTCGTAGAAGAACTTGAGGACTCCTTTCTGTGCCGTTTTATCCCATCTACTAGGATAACATAAGTATAGCACAAAACAATAGGATATGTGAACATGTGTGCAGTATATTTTTATCTCTGAACAGAAATATCTCTGTCCAGTTTCACTGTTTTTGCCTTGTGAAAATCCTCGACGAGTGTTACACTGAGGTTATTGCTGTTGTCCAGGTACTGTAATGTCAGTCTTTCAATGGAGAAAAGATGATGCAAGATATTTACATTTTGTCGGGTGCGAGAACGCCTGTTGGTGTGCTTCAAGGCACATTATCTGATGTGAGTGCGATTGACTTAGGGGTCGTAGCTGCTAAAGGAGCATTGGAGCGAAGTGGCGTTGATGCAGCGCTTGTCGATCAAGTTGTGATGGGCAATGTGATTCAGACGAGTAAAGATGCCATTTATTTTGCTCGTCATGTAGCATTGAAGGCAGGTGTGCCGATAGACATTCCGGCACTGACGGTCAACCGTCTGTGTGGTTCCGGTTTACAGGCGGTTGTAAGCGCGGCGCAGATGCTGCAACTTGGCGAGGGTCAGATTGCACTCGCAGGTGGCGGAGAGAACATGACACAGGCTCCGCATGTTATTCGCGGTGCAAGAGCCGGGTACAAACTTGGACAATCTCCAAAACTGGAGGATAGCCTATGGGAAGCCTTGATTGACAGCTATATTGGATGTGGCATGGCGATTACTGCCGAAAATCTTGCTGAGAAGTACCAACTGAGTCGAGAGGATGTCGATGCCTATGCATTACGTAGCCAGCAAGCGGCACGTAAGGCGCAACAGGCTGGTTATCTCGCAGAAGAGATTGTACCTGTAACTGTCAAGGATCGTAAGGACAAACTAGTTGAATTTACGCAGG
>DAIQNC010000123.1:0-8636 GCA_036788655.1 Ktedonobacteraceae bacterium | reverse complement strand
AAGCCGTCCATCTCTGGCATCATCACATCCAGAATCACGAGATCGGGCAGATGTTCGCGTAGTTGCTCCAGAGCCTCCAACCCATCTTTTGCCTCAATCACCTGGTAATGCTCCATCTCCAGGTTCATACGCACAAAATCACGAATGCGCGGCTCATCATCTACGATGAGAATGGTCATATCGCGCTGATCGAATACTTCCTGTTCCATGAAAAACACCTAAAATACCACGACTGGTAGATGAGCCTTCTCCTCACGCGGTAAACTAAACGAAAACGTTGATCCCTGACGCAAGGCACTCTCGACCCAGATACGTCCCCCATGCGCCTCGACAATGACACGACAAATATAGAGTCCCAAACCGGCTCCCGGTGTCGCCTGTGCCAGTGGGTCGCCCACACGCTCGAAACGGTCGAAGATATGCTCCTGGTCGCGGAGCGAAATGCCCATACCCACATCGCTTACGCTCGTAATCACCTCTTCGCCCGTTGCGTGACACGCAATATGCAGTGTTCGTTGGCGTGGTGAGTATTTGATAGCGTTGTCGAGTAAATTTTGCAACACCTCTTCGATACGGTCACGATCTGCCATCACCAGCGGCAGCGGCTCCGGGATGTCGAGTGTTACCTCGACATCTTTCATTCTGGCAGATAAACGACGCACGACGCTCTCAATAAGCGGCTTCAAATCGAGTGGGCCTATCTCCATCTGAATGCCGCCTGCCTGAATGCGTGAGGCATAGAGCAGATTGCCAACCAGCTTATTCAAGCGGTCGGCCTCTTCCTCAATGGCGTTCAGACGAATATGCAGTGCATTCGAGTCTAATGGCGCGTCCGTTCGTGCCAGTGTTGAGGCATAGCCTTTGATAATGGCAATCGGCGTCTGCAACTCATGCGAAATCACAGAGATGAAGGTTGAGCGTTGCTCTTCCTGCTGCCGCTCTAATGTGATGTCGCGCACATTCAGAATGCCATTCACAGGCTCGCCTCTCGATGAACGCACACAGGATGCAGTGACGCTTACATCCACCTGCTGTCCGTCGCGTGTCGTCAACGCCATTTCACGATTCACCACCACTTGACCTGCGAAGGCTTGTAGAATAGGCGAATCATCCAGACCAAGTTCGTTCCCAAAACGATCTTTTGGACGCAACACATCGAAATAGAAACGCCCAAGCACCTCGCTCTCACGCCATCCCGTCAAACGCTCCATCGCGGGGTTAAAATCAATGATGCGTAAGGCGTTGTCTACCGTCAGAATGCCCTCCATACTGAACTGGAAGATTGCTGAGAGACGCCCCTGCTCCTTCATCAGTGATTGCGCTCGTAGCGCGAAGCGGATGCCCGATGCCAACTGCGTGATGAACAGGTGTAGCAATTCCTGCCCCTGCTGCTCTTGATACACTTGCTCAAAACAGGAACGTACATGAGCATGTCTTATATAGTAGAGTATGCCAGGTGAGCCGTGTGTATCATACAGAAACAATGAACAGAGTTCCGCCGGAGCCTGTACATCCTCAATCCCCAGTTGCTGAAGTACATCATTGGAGAGGGCTTCGACAACGAGCGGCTGCCGTGTCGAGGGTTGCAAACCTTCCTGAGCGAGCGACACAAGGAACTCAGTAGCAGCTTCGTCCATGCGATAGGCGGTGTATTCCCGACTACTCTGCAGATCGAAGGCTTCATTCGAGACCACAAAGACGCCACATTCTCCACGCAGAAGACGGATAGCACTTCCCACCAGCACCACTACCTGATCATACACATCCTCAGCACGTGAAAACGGAGACCAGCCCATGACAACATTCTTCCTCTACTTGTCGGCTTTGTATATTGGTGCTATTGTAACACAAATGGAACGAGGTGAATAGTGATGCACGTCGATATCTTTACGCTCTTCCCCGGCATGTTTCAGGGACCATTCACAGAGAGCATTCTCAAACGCGCTCAGGAGCGAGGCTTGCTCAGTATTGCGCTCCACAATATTCGAGATGCAACCACCGACCGCCATCACATCGTGGATGATTACCCGTATGGTGGGGGTGCTGGCATGGTAATGAAGCCAGAACCTGTTTTCTCCGCTATCGAGCCGGTCTATCAGAGTGGCCCTATCATCCTGCTCACGCCACAGGGTCGCACGTTTACTCAGAGCATTGCCCATACGCTTGCTCAGGAGCCACGCCTGACACTTCTTTGTGGTCATTATGAAGGCATCGACGAACGTGTTGTCCAGCACCTCGTCACCGACGAACTCTCGATTGGCGATTTTGTCTTGACGGGTGGTGAACTGGGAGCAATGGTCATAGTCGATGCCGTTGCGCGTCTGCTCCCCGGCGTTCTCGCCGAGGAATCCCCTGCCGAGGAGTCGCATAGTAATTCGCTACTCGAATATCCACAGTATACACGTCCGCCAGAGTTTCGCGGCTGGCGCGTCCCCGATGTGCTACTCTCCGGTAATCATGCCCTCATTGCTCGCTGGCGGCGTAAAGAATCGTTCAAAAAAACACGTCAACGCCGCCCCGACCTCTTTGCCCACGTCGATATCAGTAGCAAGCAGGATAAAAAGCTGCTTCAGGAAATTGAGGAAGAGGAGCAAGGATAATCCTACACACGGGCGACCACAAGGGTACGCCCCTACTATACAACGCAACCAACGGAACCATGCAAGGCGTATCGTGTATAGTGGGGGTGTACCCTTGTGGTCGCCCGTGTGTATCTAAAATTCGCCCCAAAAACCTATTGACGAATACGGACGAATGATATATACTGATTTTGTTCAGAAGAGAGCATATTCCCTGATAGCTCAACGGTAGAGCGGCCGGCTGTTAACCGGTAGGTTACAGGTTCGAATCCTGTTCGGGGAGCCAAGAACCCAGGAAATTTATTCCTGGGTATTTTTATACTCAGATATACTGATGAGCCATAATATGAACTTGACTTCATATGAACTCTGATTTATAATTAGGAATACAGACATGGTGTGGAACGTTGAGTTTACTAACGAATTCGAGGATTGGTGGAATAATCTCACTATTGATGAGCAGGATTCAGTAGAAGCATGTATTCCATTTCTCCAGGAGCGAGGACCATCTCTAGGTCGTCCCTTAGTGGATACAATTAGAGGATCACGTCATCCTCACATGAAGGAGCTTCGACCACCAGCAACAAACATACGCATTCTTTTCGCTTTCGATCCTCGACGAGTTGCTATCCTTCTCATTGGTGGTGACAAGACAAATCGGTGGCAGGAATGGTACAGCACGAACATTCCCATTGCGGATTCACTGTACGATGAGTATCTAAAAGAATTACGAAGAGAAGGAGGATTGCCATGAGTGGACATAAGTCGTGGAACGAAATTAGCGAGAAGCTGCGAGCCGACCCGGAGCGGCGTACTCGGATTGAGCAACGCAAGCAGGCTATTGAGGCCGAACTGACGATTAGCCAGCTGCGAGAGGCTCGTGGTACTACTCAGGAGAGCATTGCGAAAAAAATGAATGTCACGCAGTCAAACGTGTCGCACTTCGAGCGTAATCCGAACATTTTTCTGCGCTCGCTCGCCAATTATGTCGAATCGCTTGGCGGTAAGCTGGAGGTCCGCGCCGTCTTTCCTGACCAGATTGTGACGCTTGCTGTTCCCGGTACTTCACAGCAACAACCTTGCTCGTCCTAATGTGGACATGAAGAGACGGGTTATAGTCTTGCGTGATCCCGAAACAGCATTGGGAGAGAGAGGACCTTTCACATATTACATTTTTGACCAGTCGGATTGTTGCAGAAGCCTTTATTCTTGAAGGCTTCTTTTTTTTATGAGTACGTACACATCTACATCTGCATTGTCGCCAGGGAATTTGGAATGGGGAAAAAATATGCTATACTAATTGATGGGTTATTCATTGATGTAGAATGAACAGAATTTTCCCATTCCTGGGGAAAGCACTCAGAAGCAATGGGGAAAAGGGGGAACGCATCTTGATTTACACCTCTCGCTTCATCATGCCAATTCGTATCCTTGTAGTGCTCACCGTCTCTCTTCTATTTGTCCTCGCATCCACTGTTTCAGCCTTTGCTGCCAGTATCGTCCAGATCAGTACGGACCCTTACACAAACAGCAGTAGTCAGCACCAGACGCAGGTAGAGCCTGATACCTATTCTTATGGCTCAACCATTGTGTCGGCCTTTCAGACTGGACGCTTCACTGATGGGGGAGCCTCCAATATTGGCTGGGCGACATCAACCAACAATGGCTCGACCTGGACTCACGGCTTCTTGCCCGGCACCACAGTCTATGCCACCCCGGCTGGTCCTTATGCTCGTGTTAGCGACCCCAGCGTTGCCTACGATGCCGCGCATAACACCTGGCTGATTGCATCTCTTGCCATCAACAGTTCTGTCGCAGGCATTGCGGTTATTGTCAACCAATCTACGAACGGTGGACTCACCTGGAACAATCCTGCCATCGTGCATACTGCCACTGGCAGCGAATCGCTCGACAAAAACTGGATTGTCTGTGACGACACCTCCAGCAGCCCCTACTATGGACACTGCTATGCCGAATGGGATGACAACGGCAACGGCAACCGTATCCACATGAGTACATCCAGCAACGGAGGAAGTACCTGGGGTACAGAAAAGACAACTGCTAACAACGCTACAGGTATCGGCGGGCAGCCCCTGGTTCAGCCCAACGGAACAGTCGTCGTTCCGATTGATAATGCGAACCAGACCTCGCTACTCTCCTTCACCTCGACCAATGGAGGGAGCAGTTGGGGGAGTACCGTCACCATCACGTCCATCAGGTTTCATACCGACCCCGGCGGCATTCGCTCTGGCCCATTGCCCACAGCCGAAATTGACGGTTCCGGCAAAGTCTATGTTGTCTGGGAAGACTGCCGCTTCGAGAGTAGCTGTAAGACCAATGACCTCGTGATGGTCACTTCGACCAACGATGTCTCCTGGTCTTCGGTCACACGTATTCCTGCTGATCCTGTTGGGAGCAAAGTCGATCATTTCATTCCTGGTCTGGCTGTTGACAAATCAACATCTGGAAGTACAGCACATCTGGTAGTCGACTTCTACTACTATCCGAATGTAAGCTGCTCCTCTTCAACCTGCCAGCTCTATGTCGGCTATTCATCATCAACGAATGGCGGCGCAACATGGGGATCAAGAAGCCAACTTGCCGGGCCGATGACCCTCTCCTGGCTCGCCAGCACAACTCAGGGCAGAATGGTAGGTGATTACATCTCAACATCGTTCGCTGGTGGAACAGCCTTCCCAGTGTTCATGGTGGCTACCGCTCCAGGTGGAAGCACTTTCCACGAAGCAGCTTACAGCGTAGCTCCGGGTCTGACAAGAGGAGGCAGTAACTCATCAGCAGGTGACCGCGTCCTCAGCCCTGCTTCGACCACGCTTTCAGGTAGCACACTGACAGATTTTTAAGCGTTCTGATGAAGATTCAGAACAAACGGTTTGTCTCTCTCCACTCGGTAGAGAAAGAAAAGACCATCTCAGGTAGATGGTCTTTTTTACATAGACGCGATTCCCTTATCAAGCGATATCAAGCAACCAATCTTCTCAGCAATATTGACAATACTCTCCACTAACGATACCATAGGCATGTCGTCCACACACTAGACGCTTTTTATGGACACAAAGGCTGAATGAAGTTCAGCTAAACCTTTATTTTTAGGAGCGGACTCTATGGCTCGCATTACCATTCGCCCACTACGACTTACCGATGACATGGATGTCTATGAACTTATGCATATGCCGAATGTTCTCTGGGGAACAGCGCAACTGCCCTCAACCTCGATAGACAAATGGCATCAAACCATTGAACAATGGCTGCATGATGAATATATGCATATCTTTGTCGCGGATATTCAGAATAAGGTTGTTGGTATGGTTCGTGTGCAGACTGGCAAAGGACGTAGAAAACACATCGGCTCACTCGCTATGGCGGTTCATGACAAGTACCAGGGACAGGGCATCGGCAAGATGCTTATATTGACGGCTATCGACCTTGCCGACAACTGGCTCAACCTGATACGCCTGGAACTGGATGTGTACACCGACAATGAACGTGCATTACGCCTCTACAAAAACTTCGATTTCGAGATCGAAGGACGCATGCGTTGTGCCAGTTTTCGCGGTGGCAAATATATCGATAGTTACCTCATGGCGCGTATTCGCCAACTCCAATTCAACAATTATGCCGAAAATGTGACACAATTAACACAGGGTACTCCTGTCGGACAGAGCAGCCAGAGCAGCCAAAGTGGTCAACAGGGGCAAAACGGGCAGCAGGGACAGGATAAACAGAGTACGCAAAATACACAACAGACTGTAAACACAACGTCTGCTGAGAACAAAAATAGCATAAGTTCACAGCAAACACAGCAATCGCCAGATAGAGCGAAGGAGCATACAAAAACGTTTTCTGGAACATCGAATGCCAGCCATAGAAATAGTGAATCGCCGGAAAAAGCGAAGGAGTCATGATGTGCCGTCACTGCTCGATAGTCTAGTAGACGCTCTTCCTATACCTGTGCTGCTCCTTGACGCTACAGGCGTTATTCGCGCTTCTAATGATACAGCAGCACATATCTGTAGTGTTGAGGGAAGTTTGAACGGACTTCCTTTCGCACAGGTTATAGCCGATGGGGATATTGTAGAACAGATACGAGCCAGTATCGCCGATAGACGACTGAGCAAGAAAAGCTACAACCGGGGTGGGCATGAAATCGCCTGGAATGTCTCCGTAACACCTCTCTCCGATGTACCAGATAGCGAGAGCGAGCATGTATCAGAGCGAGAGGAACAGAAGTTTTTTCTGGTTATTATTGAGGATATCGCCGATCAACGTCGTCTGGAACAGGTACAACGTGATTTCATTGCCAACGTCTCACATGAACTTCGTACTCCACTCACCTCAATTCGTCTCTTAGCCGAGACGCTCGAAGACATCATCGACACCGATGCGGATAAGGCGCAGGAATTCGTGGAGAAGATCGAGATTGAGGCCCAGAACCTCACCGATATGGTCTCGGAATTGCTTGAATTGTCGCGTATCGAGTCGGGCCAACTCTCCATGACGTTCGAGCCTGTTGAGGCAGAGCAGCTTGTACGCGAGGTCATGGCTCGAATGCTTCCCCAGGCTCAACGTCACCGCGTCGCCCTTCACACCAGTATTTCGCAGGGTAAGGCTCTTGTACGCGCAGATAGCCGACAAATTGCGCGTGTTCTCGTGAACCTCGTTCACAACGCCATCAAATTTACCCCTTCTGGCGGCACTATCACCATCGGTACAGCTCCACAGGATGAGCAGATGCAGACGTTTTTCGTGCGCGACACAGGCGTCGGGATTCGGAAAGAGGAGCTTTCACGCATCTTTGAACGCTTTTATAAAGCAGACCGCGCTCGCTCTAAAGCTGGCTACATCGGACCCGGTGGCGGCGGCTCCGGCCTCGGATTGGCAATTGCCAGTCACGTCGTCGAGCTACATCACGGGCGCATCTTCGCCGAAAGTACACCCGGCGCAGGAAGCGTCTTCACCTTCACCCTTCCAAAAATTTGATAATCCCCTACAATGGTGCAAGTCTCGTTCTATGTGGTAGGATACAATTTCAGAAAGATATTTGCCTACACAAAGGATGCCATGTACGATGGAATCAGATTTAGAGGGCCAATTACAGGAAGCAACCCGACAACAGTTACTTATACTTGTACGAGAACTTGCGATACGCCACCCACAACTTCATACCGAAATTGCAGAACTTCTAGTTGCCGCTTTAGCAGTGAAGAACCATGCGCCATCACGTGCTGCGTCAGAGAATGCCAACTTGATTGTAATAGATGATATTGAAGAAAACGAAGATACTGAGGACAGTGAGGACTCCACAAATCACATAGAAGACGAAGAAAATGATTTGGAAGAGGACTGGGATTTCGGCGGTACAGAGCCACTGGCACTTCATACGGTGCAACGCTCTGATTTGCAAGCTATTGATCACGAGGCATACCGCCAACGGCTCGCGGATTACTCAGCGCGTCTACAACAGGGCGAATCGCCACAGGTGCTTGCCGAGGATTTACACACGGTACTGGAAGAGGCCGAGACTCGTGCCGAACAGCATGATTACCAGGGAGCAATAGACCTCTATGCCCTCATTCTCGATGAACGTCTGAACGAGGCTCATCCTGTGCTTGTCCATCTCCTCGATAAAGAGCTTGACGACATTATGCCTATCCTTGAAACACTGTTGAGCGAGGTGAGTAGCAACATTTTCTTCGACGCATCTTCACTCACCCCTGCTATGTCATTGGAAGCACGGCAACAATGGTTGGAGCGTCTCTTCGCGCTCTGGCTCAAACGCCTCGATGCACACTATCTTGATGAGAGTATTCCAGAGATGATGCTGAATATGGCGTGGAATGAGGATGTGCTGCTGCTACACCGCATGGTACAAAACGCGCTTCAGCAACTTCCTCTCAACGATCACTCCAATATCGTTGATTTCTCACAGCAGTATCGCACACGCACTCTTGAACGTTTCTTAAAAGAGCTTCCACGTATGTAATCAGTTGCTACGACACAGTTGTTTTGCATAGACACAAACATGTGTAAACAATGTGT
>DAIQNC010000122.1:6600-8732 GCA_036788655.1 Ktedonobacteraceae bacterium | reverse complement strand
TCGCCGCGCTCACTACAGGGAAGGACTTCACCCGTGACAGGCGAGATGATTTTCACGTCGATGTGTGGCAGAGGAACGCCAACTGTTTCCGACTTCAACTCGAACGAGTCTTCGGGTCTCGTCAACGTAATCGTGGCACTCGATTCAGTCTGCCCGAAGACAATGGCAACATCAGCTCCGATACGCTCTTTGACTTGCTCCATCAAGTAAACAGGAACGGTTGCTGCTCCGCTTACAACGGCACGTAGCGACGAGAGGTCATATTTCGGGAAGTCGGGATGTTGCAGGATAGCGAGCAACATTGTTGGCACAGCACCCATCGTCGTGCAACGTTCGCTACTCACAATCTGCATCGTCTTGAGTGGGTCGAAGGCGAGCATGGGATGCAGACACGCGCCAGCATATATCGCGCCGAGTGTGGCAAGGACACAGCCACCAACGTGAAAGAAGGGCATTGCTGTACATGCTTCATCGCTCTCTTGCGCTCCCCAACGATCCATAAAGAGGGCGGCATTGTTGACGATACCACGATGGAGCATGACCGCGCCCTTTGGAGAACCAGTTGTGCCAGAGGTATATTGAATCATCGCGGCATCTTCCGGGTACACCTGTGCCTGTCGCGCACGTAACTCCTCATCGCTCACGGACTCGCCATGCGCGACCAGTTCGCGGAACAGTCCGGGTCGCCAATCGTTATGCACGAGCGCACTCGTCGGGGGTGTTGCACCGAGCAGACAGACATAGCGCAATCGAGGCAAGCTTACGCTACTCACCTCGCCATTTTGAGGGGCAGGTGTCACCAACGAACTCACCGTTTCCAGACAATTGTGGTCACGGAGTCGCGCCATGAAGAACAGGCCGATCACATCTCCCTGCTTGAGAACATATTCCAGTTCCGAGGCGCGATAGGCAGGGTTGATAGTGACCAGGATGAGGCCAATACGGGCCGCCGCCAGTTGGAGCAGAGGCCATTCGGGAAGATTAACGGCCCAGACCGCGATATGCTCGCCCTTTTTGAAGCCGAGCGCAATCAGGCCACGTGCCACTTCATCGACACGCTCTCGATACTCTTGATATGTCCAACGAATATCGAGTGCGTCACGGAATTCAGGATAATTAGAATAGACAAGTGCTTCGCGTGTCGGAGATTGCTTCACACGCCAGTCAAATACATCGCCAACCGTCATTTCAAGTAGTGGTTTGCCATTGGTTTCAGCCTGCCAGTAGGACAGGCCATCGTTGGTCATACCCATGAAATTGCTCCTTTGTAAAACGACGGGAATCCTTTCGTGTTCACTGTACCGCAAATCAAAAAGCAAAGCAAGGCAAGCAAACATCTATGCTTTGCTCTTCGTGTTGTCTCACGAAAGAATCGGAGCGGCCTGGAAGAGGAATATATGGCTATGAGTTTTACATCATCGCATGAGCAATATATCTGAGTCTTGTATAATCCTTGAAGTACGCGATAAGCTGAAATAGCATAGTTCTCGTCTTCAAAGAATCCGCTATGAAAACATATTCCACAATCCTTTACGCCTCTTCGCATTGTTAAGGATAGTCATATCAAAAATCGCCCCCTCAAGATTAGCACCGCGTAAGTCTGCCGAACTGAAATCAGCGACTTTAAGATTGGCTGTACGCAGGTCTGCATCTCTTAAATCGGCCTCCTGAGCATTTGCGGCATGAAGATTCGCAGCACGCAGGTCTGCCATCCTCAAATCCGTGGTACGCAGATTCGCCATCGTGAGGTTTGCCTTTTGCATATTCGCCATTTTCAAGCTTGAACCACTGAGATTTGCCATACTGAGATTGACGTTGCTAAAATTGACGTTTGCCAGATCAATTCCAGTGAGCGTAGCTTTACTGAGATCAGCTGCAACCTCTGGATTTTGTTGCCGCCACTGATTCCAGTAGCTGACACCTTTCTTGAGAAGGTACAAATGCTCTTGCTGTGCCATGTCGCTTTCCTCCTTATCCAGTTAAGATTGGCCTCATTATAAAGGTGAATAGTGAAATTTAGCAAGTAATCTACCTTTTTTATAGGTAGGTATTCTCATTTTCAATGATGTTGCAAGGAGTTACTGCACTTTACAACCGACCTGATTTCCAATGCTTTTCATTTTCCACCTTGA
>DAIQNC010000122.1:0-6590 GCA_036788655.1 Ktedonobacteraceae bacterium | reverse complement strand
TACAGGTTGATGAATTACGATATAATATGGTACACTTTGAAGTGTAAACTGCGCTTTTGCAATACGTAGCTTTCTTGTACGTTTGCTCAAGAAGAGACGGTGGGGGTCGTCTTATACCTCAGCGATGAGTCTTGCCTGTTAGAATGGACAATGCATGTCACGTATACCTCTGTACAGGCAAAAGCTCTACCTGGATTTTTGTACTTGTACATACTGTTGTAGGCAGTCATCTATTGCTGAAAGGATAAACATCCAGTGATATCATAGCAGCTACATTCACGTTCTTCTATCTTGCACCCACTCCCTCGTGCATATTGAAGCGTTCATTCCTATAATTTGTAAGTTGCCTCACGTTATGACTTTTAAGGAGTTGTATGAATCAGACACCATCACCGATTGCACCTGCGATACATGCTATTTCGGCGCAGCTTCCTGCGCCATGTTGGACAACACAAGAATTGCTCGAAGCCTCGGAGAATCGTTTCTCTGATAAGCTTCAGGGAATGCTGGCTCGCCTCGGCGTGAACTCGCGGCATTCAGTGCTTGCTAATTATCCAGATGTCATTTTCAAGGGGGCCGAACCCGAACTGGCTATTTCCGGTAGTGTCCTTGCTACACAGGCGGCACGCGAAGCTATTGAGAAAGCAGGTATCGATCCAGGAGAGATTGGGCTGGTACTGGGTGTGACGAGTAGTCCTTCCCGGCTGCTTCCAAGTCTAGTATGTGACCTCTTCGTTCACATGCCAGAACTTCGTCGGGACACTGCCAATCTCAGTATCGAGTACATGGGTTGCTCTGCAATTGCGAAGGCGGTTGATACGGCCCGATGGTTTTTGACCTGCCAACCAGACAAATATGTCCTTGCTGTCTTCATGGATGCCATCACACCTCTTTCGCCACCTCTTCACGAAACCTATGCCCACTTCAGTGAGCTGTCATCGCCCGAAGAGAGGCAGCAGACCGTCAACGCGATGCACAGTATTTTATTTGGTGATGCCTCGGTAGCGATGCTGCTGAGTTCACACGCCAATGGACCTGCATTCGGCCCTATCGTTCACCTGACCAATGCCACCGCATGTGACGCCGAGCTTGGAACCGTTCCAGACGGCGGATCGGACATTCCGATAGTCAGAGGTGAACGGCGTGAATATACACTCAGTCCAGATGTGACTCCTCGAGGAACCTTCTATGCAACCTCTACCGTGACACAAGTGCTGGCTCAACAGGACAGTTTGAAGGCTGCGAGCGATTCCACACGTCTGCTCATGCACACAGGAAGTGAGCGTATTCTCGATGGCCTGTGTCATGAGTTCGGTGTCTCATCCGAAAGCTCGGTTGTTGCCCCTTCCTACCGCGTATTGCGAGAATATGGCAACACCATCGGATGTTCTGTCCCGCTCATGCTTGCTGATCCGACTCCGTGGCCTGAAGGAAGCGCATTAATGGTAGCATTCGGCTTGAGCTTTAGCTGTGGGGCTGGAGTCATGACAGTTCCTCAAGGTGGGTGGGCTGCGTAAATAGCGAGATGCCGGGTGAAGTTTCTCACCCGGCATCTCGCTTCTGAACTATTCGGCAACTGTTGCCAAAGACAAACGAGGTATAGAACGAGGTATAGAAAGAATGCAAGATATCGCCCTCTCAGGAGAACTTCTGACGGTTTCCCAGGTTTCTCGGCTTGTTCAAGACGAAACTGTACAGGTTGTATTTGAAGAGTGTATCTATCCGAAAGCGTCTCGATCACGAGCGTTTGTAGATGAGCATCGGGATACGGTCATCTACGGTTTGAATACGGGGTTTGGGCCTATGGCCTCGAATCTTATTGGCAAGGAGCAACTTGTAGACCTGCAATACAATCTCATCAGGAGCCACTCTGTAGGGATGGGACAGCCTGTTTCCATCCAGTACGTCCTTGCAGCCATGCTCGTTCGCTTGAATACGCTGTGCATGGGACGCTCAGGGGTATCTATCGAACTGTTGGAACACCTGCGTGAGGCCATCAATCATCGCATCATACCAGTTGTTCCTGAGCATGGGGCTGTCGGTACAAGCGGAGATCTGGTGCAACTCGCGCATATCGCACTTGGGCTGATTGGAGAAGGCTACGTCTGGTTTCGCGGCGAACGTATCGCGGCAAAGGAAGCCTGGACACGTGTTGGGATTGCGCCCTACGTACTCAAACCGAAAGAGGGATTATCTTTAATTAACGGCACGTCCTTCATGTCTGGAATTGCGGCACTGATGTGTTCTGAGGTCCAGCAGATTCTGTCGCTCGCAGCCAGCACAGGTGCATGGGCATTAGAGCTTGTACAAGGCTTTGACGATGGCATTGCCGAACGTTTTCACAGCTTTCGCCCCCATCCTGGACAGGTAGCTGTCGCACAGGCGTTGCGTAATCTCACTACAGGATCGCACTTAATGAAGCGGCGTAGCGATTTTCAATCACGGCATCATATTACCAGCAGGACTCATCATATCAACGAAGCAGTGCAGGAAGTCTATTCGTTGCGCTGTATTCCTCAGATTCTTGGGCCGATGGTGGACTCGCTCATGCAATCCTGGCAGATTGTTGAGACCGAGATGAACTCGACCACAGACAATCCGATAGTCGATGTGCAGCAGGAGCAGTTCTGGCATGGGGGGCATTTTCATGGCGAGTACATTGCTCTGGTTGCAGATCAAATGCGTGCCAATCTGGCAAAATTGATGCTGCTTACTGAGCGTCGCATTAACTTTTTTTTCAATAGCAAGGTGAACGGATTTCTGCCACCTTTCCTGAATATGAAGACGCCGGGGCTAACACTGGGGCTGCAAGGCTTGCAATTTGTCGCGACATCAACAGCGGCTCAGGGTCAGACGCTGGCGTTTCCGCATCGTGTCCATTCCATCTCAACAAATGCTGATAATCAGGATGTCGTCAGTATGGGGACAGACTCGACATTGCTAACAATGAAAGCGATTGAACAGGCATATATTGTGCTTGCGATAGAACTTGTGGCTCTTGCACAGGCTACTGATATCATGCAGGTTCACGATAATCTTTCTCCTGCGGCGGCGCATCTCCATGAGGCAATACGCAACGTCATGGAACCCGTCATCGAAGACCGAGTTCTGGTTAATGACCTACCCAGCGTAGTTACACTGGCACAGGCGGTACAGCTTGGAGTAAACTGGCGGGACCGCTCATATACCAGTATTGAACAGGATTTGTAAAGAAGGTGAGGGGAAATCACGAAGGCATCGTGTAAAATATATATTTCGCACGATGCCTTCGTGATTTTCTCATGCAGATGCGAAGCAAGGAATACTGAGATACCTTGTACCTGTGATAATCCCCTTTTCTTCGGTAACATAAGCTTCCCCTGGTTGTCGATGGCCTAAAAGTCCTATAACAATATTTATACTTGCCAATTTTTGATATACTACTATGCGATAGATTGCTATATATCCATCTATACATAGACGGTGTACCTGTGAGAATTTCTCTCGCTGCTCTTTATGAGAGAAAAATCTGCTGAAATGGAGTTCGTTATCAATTATGAATCAACACATTAAGAGTCCAGAAGATATGGAATCAGCACTCCAGCCCAGGCGATTCACTGCTGAGAAGAAGCCAACAGGACTCCTCTCCCTCTGGTATCGGCTCACCTCTCCCCCAGAACCATCCCAAACAGCTTCTTTCTCTGAGAGAGAACTGTTTCGTCGTGGACGTACAGGTAGCCAAATTACCATCGCTCTTTTCTTCCTGATATTTGTTTCCTTCCCTGCTGCGTTTGCCGGCTCGAACTCGTTGTTAGTCACGATTCTCATAGCTAATATTTTCGTTCTTGCTCTGGCACTCTTTCTCAACCGATTGGGGCGAGTCAACGCGGCTGGAATACTTGTTGTAATCAGCGTCATGGCCGGTGGGCCGACGATAAATATCCTCACGACACCGGGTGGGATAAACACAACTGTTTTACCTATTTTTAGCCTCTTAGTTTTGCCGTTGATGTGCGCCGTCTCCTTTCTCCCACCTGCCTGGGTCTTCGTCGTAGCGGCGATCAATAGCTTGTTCACATTTTTTGTGTTGACTTCCCTTCCTAGTTCGGGAGAGCTACATCATGTGCTACAGACAAGTCTTCCCGGCATCGTGACGCCTATCGTACTCAGCCAGGTAATTGTAGCAGTTGTGGCCTATATCACCGCTCGCAATGCACGACAGGCTATTTTCCGTGCCGACCGTGCAGAGGAGATCGCTTCGTTGGAACAACGCGAGATCGAACGGCAGCAAGGAGAAATCGAGCAAAAGCAGCAGCTTGATGTTGAAATTCAGAGAATCTTGCAGACTCATGTACAGGTGGCAAATGGAAATTTTGCCGCTCGCGCCCCTCTTGGCAAAGAGAACGTACTCTGGCAGATTGCATACTCCCTCAATAATTTATTGGCGCGATTACAAAGCTATGGTCAAATGGCGAACCACTATCAGCAACTACAGGAAGAGAACTATCAGCTACACAATACCTTGCAAAGCAACTCTTCTGCTCAACGCGAGCTTCAACGTACTCAGGAAGCTGCGTCACGCTTAATTGACTTGCTGAGGCAGTCTAAAGATGGGCATATCTCTTCGACAGCCCTGAGAAGCGGAACGGTTATTGATGCAGTTGCCACACAATTAAGCGCATCTGGAGTCTCCAGGCTCACCTCAGAACCAGGACAAACTATTTCGCAACAAAATCGTAGAACTGTTATTCCTCAGCGCGTTCGTGAGGATATCAATTGAATTGAAATCCGCAGCGCGTTCGTATGTGACGAGGCCACTGAATGTTCAGTGGTCTCTGTTTGTGTATTCGTTCCCAACTGGACATTCTTCCTCACAGTTGATACCATAACAATGTATTCCAGATAATACTATAAGGAAGAGGTAACGTATGACACAGGCAACCACACCAGACGCATATATTACGTCACATGAAAACGAGTTTCTTGAAGACCTCAAAGGGTGGCTCCGCATTCCAAGCATCAGCACATTGCCGGAACACAAACCGGACATGCAACGCGCCGCCCTCTATGCTGTCGAGCAATTGAAGCGTATCGGCTTCGAGAATACTGGCCTCATCGAGACACAGGGGCATCCGCTTGTCTATGGTGAATGGCTCAAAGCAGCGGGCAAACCCACGTTGCTCATCTACGGTCACTACGATGTACAGCCTGTTGACCCGATTGATCTCTGGCAATCACCACCATTTGAGCCAGAGGTTCGCAACGACAACATCTACGCACGTGGTGCATGTGATGACAAGGGACAGACAATGCTCGTCTTCAAAGCCCTTGAATCGTTAATGGCAGTCAATGGAACGCTTCCCGTTAATGTACGTGTCTTGATTGAGGGCGAGGAAGAGGCTGGCGGCGAGTCGATTGAGGCATACGTGAAAGCGCATCCCGAAAACTTGAAATGCGATGCCGCCTTCATCTGCGACACGCATATGCCTGCAAAGGACATTCCCGCGCTCATCACAGGTCTACGCGGCATCGTCTATACCGAGGTCGAGGTGCAGGGTGCGAAACGTGACTTGCACTCTGGCTCCTATGGTGGCGTTGCTCCCAACCCACTACATGCCCTCGCTATCATCATCAGTCGCCTCAAAGACGCCGATGGACATATTCACATCCCCGGCCTCTACGACAAGATGCGGAAACCAACGCATGAAGAGCGCGAGTTCTGGCACAGCGACCCACTACACATCAATGAGGCACTGCGTGAAGAAATGGGCGTCGAGGAACTTTCCGGCGAACTAGAATATCCGCCACTGGAGCGCATCTCTGCACGTCCGACGTTCGAGGTGCATGGCATCATCGGCGGTTTCACAGGCGACGGAGCCAAGACCGTCATACCTGCCGTTGCGAAGGCCAAGATTAGTATGCGTCTCCCACCAGACCTCAATCTCACATCCAGCGAAGCCTTTACCCTTTTCGAGCGAGCGGTACAGGACGTAGCACCGCCCGATGTCACCGTCACCGTCAAAAACCTTCACGGTGGCGAAGGTCTGCTCGTCACACCAGAAAATCCCGTGATGGATGCTGCCATTTCTGCACTGACCGAGACCTACGGCAAACGTCCCGTCTTTCTGCGCGAAGGCGGCTCCATTCCTATTGCGGCTCTCTTCTCTGAGAAGCTACACGCGCCCGTCGTCCTCATGGGCTTCGGCCTACCCGACGACAACCTGCACGCTCCGAACGAAAAATATTCGCTCGACCAGTATTATGCAGGTATTCACACGGTGGCACGATTTATACAAAATCTAGGGGCGTAGTAATCATGAACATTCGTGGTGTGTGGGCCAGGGTGTAATGAATTAGACCCGTACACTTCGCAAGTGAACGTTGGCTAACACAGTGTACGGGTGTAATAATGAACCTTAACGAAATAATCTGGATACATGTTGTGTCGTGATTTATCACGACTGTCTGCCCGGATGCACAGCCGTGATAAATCACGACACAACATGTATCCAACTTAATTTGTTAACCTTCATTATTACACCCTGGCCTACATTACACCCCGGTTCACATACCGCACCTTTCGGGAGCATTCATGAAAGTTATCGTCGGTT
>DAIQNC010000121.1:7888-8754 GCA_036788655.1 Ktedonobacteraceae bacterium | reverse complement strand
TGAGGAGCGTGTAATCTTGCCATCGGTGATGCGACATCCGGCAATGACGGTGTTTTTGCCAGCTTTGAAGGTTTGTATCACCTCGGCATGACCCTCGACCACTTCACGATACGTTGGCTCTAACATACCTGTCAGTGCAGCTTGCAGGTCATCGAGCAATTTGTAGATGACATTATAGTAGCGAATCTCGACGCCTTCTTTTTGCGCCTGTCGCTGTGCCGCGCCATCGGCCTTGACGTTGAAGCCGATAACGAGCGCGTCCGAAGCTGCCGCGAGGTGAACGTCAGTCTCGTTGATGTTGCCGATACCCTCATGAATGAGGCGCAGCTTGAGATTCTCTTCGCTAATCCTGCTCAGAGAACTCTTGAGTGCCTCTGCTGAGCCTTGCACGTCGCTCTTGAGAACGATGTTCAGTTCCTTGACCTTGCCCTCTTGCATCTGGGTGTAGAGAGAGTCGAGGCTGACCTGACCCAGAGGTACACTCTCGTTCTTCCGCTTGTCTGCCTCTTGCTGTGCATGTTGTTTGGCGGTGCGCTCATCAAGAACGGCTTCGAGCTGGTCACTGGCCTGTGGCACTTCGGGCAGACCGAGAATGCTGACAGGTGTGCTTGGCGGAGCCTTCTGGATACGTTTGCCGCGATCATTGAACATCGCACGAACCTTACCAGCCATCTCGCCGACGACGATATTGTCGCCCATCTTGAGTGTGCCTTGCTGTACCAGCACCGTTGCAGTTGGCCCGGAATTCTTTTCCAGACGAGCCTCGATGATGACACCCGTTGCAAGCCGATTGGGGTTGGCACGAATGTCCTGAACCTCGGCGACGAGCAGAATGTATTCGAGCAATTCGTCAATGCCTGTTCCAC
>DAIQNC010000121.1:979-7878 GCA_036788655.1 Ktedonobacteraceae bacterium | reverse complement strand
AGACGGGAACGCAGACAATATCACCGCCGTACTCCTCGATAAGGATACCCATATCGGCGAGTTGCTGTTTCACACGATCGGGGTTGGCGTTTGCCTTGTCGATTTTGTTGAGTGCAATGATGATTGGCACTTTCGCGGCCTGTGCGTGTGAAATGGCCTCACGTGTCTGAGGCATCACGCCGTCGTCGGCGGCTACTACGATGATAGCAATGTGGGTGACCTGTGCGCCACGCGCTCGCATCGCGGTAAAGGCTTCGTGACCCGGCGTATCGAGGAAGGTGATTTTCTTGCCGTTAATTTCAACCTGATACGCACCGATATGCTGCGTGATGCCGCCAGCTTCACCTGATGCAACGTGCGTCTTGCGGATGGTATCGAGCAGCGACGTTTTGCCATGATCGACGTGACCCATGATGGTGACGACAGGCGGAATAACCACTGTGCCATCATCGTTACGAGACGCCATCATCGCCTCGTTCGCCGATAGTGTACGCCCGTTTTGCGCGGTTGTGGTCGCTTTCACCTCGGTCTGGCTTGGCTCAAAACCAAGCTCAGTAGCGACCTTCGCGGCCTTCTCATACTCGATAACCTGGTTGATATTGGCAAAGATGTGATTTCCGATAAGGACACGAATAATCTCATTCGGTGTGGCGTGTAGTAAATCGGCTAAATCTTTCACCATAATCTGAGCAGGAATGGAGACGGGGCCAGTTGGTTTCTCCTTAACCGCCGTGCGTCGTTCCTGTGGACGTGGTGTTGATGCTCCTGGGCGAGAGCCAGGACGCGCCCCCGGACGCGCTCCATTGCTTCCTCTTTGTGGACTGGTCGGCGCACCAGTTGACCTTCCTCTATTGAATGAGCCGCTAGCAGGGTTAGGGCGTGTATTGGTTCTGGGCGCATTCTGCGTACCAGAGTGAGTTGTCGTAGCCCCATTCGTTGCTACCCCTGTGCCGCCATTAGGATACGTGGGACGTGGGGGGCGTTGCGTCGGAGCGTTCGATGATTGAAACGAACGTTGATTTGGCTGTGCCGTGTTTGGTGAACTGTTTCCCTGACGCTGCTGAGGCCGTTGTGAACTCCTATTCTCAGGATAACGATTACCCTGTGGCTGTGCAGTACCAGGAGTATTTGATGTATGCTGTGTACCTTGAGCGTTCTGGCTACGCTGTGGACGAGCCGCGCCATCAGCAGATGAAGACGATGGCGGACGACGACGAGGAGCGGAACCGTTTCGCGCATTCTGGTCCTGCGAAGCAGGAGTATCATTTGTGGGGCGAGCGGGCTGGCGTTGCTTTGGTGCCGTTGGTCGAGATTGACCCGGCTGTTGGGTGTGCTGGGTCTGCTCTGTTTGCCCTGTTCCCCCGGTAAATTCGGTTGTGTCTTTCATGAAAGACCCCCTTCTATTGAAGAATGCGCCACGAATGGCAACGGACATCTCACGCCACAAAAAAGGTCTGTCGCCCATCTTCACAAATGAAATGGGGACAGAGCCTCTATGCAGTGCAGGCATGTTGTCAATCGCGCTCTACGGCGTCGTGGCTATGGTCTATATAATCATAGCGTCTCCGTTAGTAATCGCTTGCCATACCTGTCCTGTGGACGAGGGGCTATGTCTCTCTCAACAATGGAGATAAAATGACGCATAAATCATCAATGTGTGAATGTTTTCCTGCCTGTCACAGCAGAAAATAAGGACAACAATAGACTATATAGTAATTCGTATGCTTAGTATAGTACAGTCAGGCATTCCTTGCAAGCGTAGGTGCCAAAATTATTACGCCCCTTCGTAGACCCCGATTTATCGATAAGGCCATATGCCATGACCCCATCGATAAATCGAGGGTCTACGAATTAGTCTCTGGGCAAGGTTGCGATATAGGCATCAAGGGCGGCACGATCCTCGTCAGAGAGAGTCGCCTCGAATTCTTGTTCGAGGCGTTTCTTTTTCATCGCCGTCTCCCAACAAGAGAGTCGAGCGCACAGATATGCTCCACGCCCGGATTTCTTGCCAGTGGCGTCGATGAGAACATGATCATCAGGCGTATGTACTATACGTAACAATTCGCGCTTCGATTTTGTTTCATGACATGCGATACAGGTACGCATAGGAACATGTTTCTGCTTCTTTGGCTGCTTATGCTGTTTGCCCTGTTTTCCCGGTGTCGCCTGTTGATTGGGCTGACTGGTTGTCTTCACCATGCTTCAACCCCCCTTCCTTATATCCCCATAATGGCGTGATTGCTATTGCTTATCTGTAGTCTGACAATTCATCGCAGACGGTCATCGTACAATATGGAAACTCGTCTGCGATGAATTGTCAGACTACAGATAGGTGGCGAATTCTACTCATCGTCGTAGCCGTAGGAGCGACGATTGCCACCACTATTTCGGTGATTGGACCGTCCGCCACGTTCTCCTCGTTCACCACGCCCACCATTTCCGCGCTCACTCCGGTCGCCTCGTTCACCACGTCCACCGCGCTCACTCCGTCCGCCGTTGCCACGCTCGTTACGGCGAGCATATGAGGAGACGGGTTCGCGTGTGGTTTCGAGGACTGCCTCATCGAACACTTCGCCCTCAGCAGGTTTGGCGACATCGACGCGCCATCCTGTCAATCTGGCGGCGAGCCGTGCATTCTGTCCATCTTTGCCGATAGCGAGTGAGAGTTGCTTTTCGGGAACGGTGACAATAGCAGTATGGTCTGTATCACGCAACGAGACTTTGAGCGGCTTCACCGGACTCAGCGAATAACTCACATACTCAGCCGGGTCGGGACTCCACTGGATGATATCTATTTTCTCGTCGTTCAGTTCATGAACGATGTTGTTGATACGTGAACCGCGCATACCAACGCACGAGCCAATCGGGTCTAGCCCTTCCTGCCGAGCGTACACAGCAACCTTCGAGCGGCTTCCTGGCTCACGTGCAATGCCCTTAATCTCAACGGTTCCATCATAAATTTCGGGAACCTCGGACTCGAAGAGACGCCGCACGAGGTCACGGTGGGTGCGCGATACCAGAATTTGCACGACACGCCCCTGCACTCGCCGCACATCATAGACATACACACGAATGCGCTGACCAACGCGATATCGCTCCGTCGGAACCTCTTCACCGATGGGCATGATGCCCTCAACCTTATCTGCTTTATCGAGGTCGAAGTCAAGTACCCAGCCACGTACAGGGTCTTTGCGCGTTAGCGTTCCGAGCCGAATCTCGCCGACCCAGTTCTTAATGAGATCGTAGAGATGCTCATGTTCCGCCTCACGGATACGCTGGAGAATGACCTGCTTTGCAGTCTGTGTGGGAATACGGTTGAAGATGGACGAGGAGTCAACATCTATAAATTGCCCCAGTGCTGCTCTAGGATAGAGGCGTTGTGCTTCAGCGAGCGAAATTTCGGTATTGGCATCCTCTGTCTGTGCAACCACGCGCTTCGATGCCCAGACACGCACCTCGCCATTTTTATCGACATCTATGCGGATATTCTCACCGCCGCCAAAACTCTTGCGATATGCGGCGAGCAGGGCGTTGGCAACAGTCTCCATCACCACTTCGCGGGGTAGTCCCTTTTCGGCAATCAATTGTGCAATAGCCGTCTGAAATTCGTTTCTCATAGACCTGTTCCTCCCGCTATGCGCCCAGGTAAAACATCCTCATTTTTTCCAGTACAACAAAAAAAGTCCATAGCAAGCAGAAAAGTGGGCTTGTTCCCACTTTTCTGTCAAAAGGTATCTTTTATTTCTCCCCCTATTATACCATGCACATCATCGTTTGACTAGGGGATTCTGGCATCTAACTGGTATGTTATGTCGTCTTGACACGCTTCAAAATGTTTCACGCTGGCTAATTTCTCTACTATTAAGAACACATGCTACATGTATTCTATTCCGATAGATAAACTCAACAAATATCAGAAATGTTAGAATATTATTGAGAATTTTGTAGAAATTATTGCGTAGTATATATATCATCGCTGTTTTTTCTACCGATGATACAGTGATGGTGAAATGTGTAGAAGTTATAGTACATGTATGTCGTTGTATTTCATTAGATGGAGACGCATTTGATGAACAAAGCTCTCGCCAATGTCTCACGTTTATTCCGTTCTCATCATGTTCTGCCCCTTGTGCTACTTGCTTCCTTGTTGCTCACTGCTCTCGCGGCCTGTGGGAGTGGTGGAACTACCGCGACTACCTCGCAGTATGGTGGCAAGATTAACGTTGGACTGAGTTCTGACGTTGTGACGCTCGACCCGCTCAAATCATCGGCTCTGGTAGACCGTCAAGTCATGCTCAATATGTACGATACGCTGGTCGCGCTCGATGCTCACAGCAACATTGTTCCTGACCTTGCGACCTCATGGACGTATTCAACACCGACACAACTGGTATTTACGCTCCGTAGTGGAGTGCAGTTTCAGGATGGTACGCCGTTCAACGCGGATGCCGTTGTCTTCAACATCAATCGCATTCTTTCTGCGACCACGTCGCCGCGTTACAGCGAAATTTCTGCTGTGAAATCGGTGCAGGCGACTGACTCGACGCATGTTACCTTCACGTTGAAGAAGGCATTCTCGCCTTTGCTGGCAACGCTCACAGACCGTTCTGGCATGATGCTCTCTCCAACTGCGGTGCAGAAATTGGGTACAAGCCTGGGAAATGCTCCGACGAATGCTGGTAGTGGGCCATTCCAGTTTGTAGAGTGGATAAAAGGCGATCATCTCTCGCTACAGGCCAATCCTCATTATTGGATGAAGGATGGCAAGGGTGGGAAGCTGCCGTACTTACAGTCCATCCGCTACCGCCCAATCACGAATGAGAGTACCATGTACTCGAATCTGGAGACGGCAAATATCAACGTTGCTGACGCAGTATCGCCCAATGATGTCTCGTCGGCACAGTCGAATTCGAGCCTGGTTTACAAGCAAGCACCAGGACTGAGCTTCTATGGTGTGATGCTCAACACGAAGGTTGCCCCACTGAATAACGTGTATGTGCGTCAGGCTATTGAATGGGGTGTGAACCGCGATGAGATTCTCAAGAGCGTATTGAAGAACATTGGTGTCGTGGCACAGGGGCCAATCGCTCCGACAAGCTGGGCCTATGATGCTAGCTTTGCCCCGTACACCTACGATATCTCGAAGGCGAAGGCAGCACTTGCTCAGGCTGGTATGTCAAAAGGCGTCACCTTCACGCTCACCATTGCCAGTGGTTCGCCGCTCAATACGCAGTTAGCGCAGTTCATTCAGTCCGAGTTGCAACCAGCAGGTATCACCGTGAATATCAAGCAGGAGACGTTCGCCACGCTGATAAGTGATACCAATGCGTTCAACTTCCAGGCGGCATTCCTCGGTTGGAGCGGACGCCCCGACCCTGATGGAAACATGTATTCCTGGTTTCATACAGGTGGTGGCTTCAACAGTATGCAGTATTCCAACCCTAAAGTTGATTCATTGCTTGAGGCCGCACGTGTCTCTTCCGATCAGACACAACGCACAATGGACTACCAGCAAGCGCAGCAGCAAATCTTGCAAGACGGGTCGTATGTCTTCATCTATCATGGTGTAAACGTACAGGCGACAACAAGCAACATCAAAAACTTTACGCTGCTTCCTACTGGCATTCTCAGTTTCACGCAGGTCTACGTCGGTTAACGCCGATGCATAAACGTTATCCTTGTCTGTGGTAGGATGATATATCATGCCTCTGGTAAAATGCCGGACGGGTTGATATATATAAACAGAACAATTGGGAAACGTGTAGGGACCGATTTATCACGTCCGTGTAAACAGGGTAATTCGGGGTTACGCGGACGTGATAAATCGGTCCCTACACGTTTCCCCATGTTGAATGTAGAAGGAGTAGCAGTGTGGCACGTTATGTTGTGCGGCGATTGCTCTTGATGCTACCAGTCGCGCTCATCGTCAGCTTTTTGACGTTTATGACCATTCACCTTGTTCCCGGCGACCCGGCACGTGTTTTGCTGGGGGAGAGCGCGACTCCTCAGACCGTCGCAGCTCTACGCGCTCAACTGGGGTTAGATAAGCCATTGCCTGTACAATTCGGGTTATGGCTCTGGCAAGCTTTGCATGGCGACCTTGGGCAGTCTATTCAGCTACAGCAACCGGTATCACAGGCTATTTTGCAGCGATTGCCTGTGACACTGGAACTCGGTTTCTGCTCGTTGTTCTTCTCGCTGCTACTGGCATTGCCGCTTGGTGTCTATTCTGCCCTGCACCAGGATACATGGATAGACTGGCTGGTGAATATAGTAAGCCTTTTAGGGACAGCTATTCCGAGTTTCGTAGCTGGATTGGTACTTATTTTCTTTTTCGCGGTGAGCTTGCGTATTTTCCCCCCAGGTGGCTATGTTTCCTTTGCGGATGATCCTCTGGGCAATGTGCGAGACCTGATATTGCCCGTGATTGCGCTCGGCGCTGGTTCGGTTGCTGTGAATATGCGCCAGATTCGTGCCAGTATGATTGAAGCGATGAGCCAGGATTATGTGCGAACGGCGCGAGCGAAGGGTGTGCGTGAACGGCGTATCTCCTATGTTCATGCGTTTCGCAACGCCATCATTCCTCTTTTGACGATTGTAGGTTTACAGGCCGGAGCCATCCTCGCCGGAACATTTGTCGTCGAGACCATTTTTCTGTGGCCTGGCGTAGGACAGTTAGCCGTGACCAGCATACTTGCAAAGGACTATCCACTGGTGCAGGGAATCGTGCTGCTCTCCGCGCTTGCCTACATGGTGGCTAATCTCCTGGTTGATATTGGCTACGCAGTGCTTGATCCCCGTATACGCCTTGATGCATAACATAATGTCTTCTTCACTTGCAAATTTGGAAGATTGTAGGGGCGTCATTCATTGCGCCCACCTAACCATCACCCACACGG
>DAIQNC010000121.1:0-969 GCA_036788655.1 Ktedonobacteraceae bacterium | reverse complement strand
GGTGATGGTTAGGTGGGCGCAATGAATGACGCCCCTACAATCTTCCAGGTTTGTTGTTGGAGCGAATAAGAAATAGTTGGGAGAACTGTATGGCGACATCGAATTATAGTGAAGAGACAGAGGGTATCGAGCCTCATTCAATGACGAAGGGCGCGATGGGTTTCATACAGCTTGTGAAGGCGTTACGAAGCGACCCGCGCCTGTGGTTCGGCATTATCCTGTTGATTTTTGTGCTTGCTGCTATCTTCGCGCCATTTATCGCGCCGTATCCACCGTTGCTCTATCACCCTGCGATTGCCAGCCAGCCGCCGAGTGCTGCACATCTTCTGGGAACCGATGCACTTGGACGCGATCAACTCAGTCGTGTTATTTACGGAACGCGCCTCTCGCTCTCAGTAGGTGTGGTGACGATACTTGTAGGTGGTTTGTGTGGGACACTGCTTGGCATCATCGGAGCGTATGCCAGGGGTTGGGTCGATCAACTCATCACGATGTTTGTGGATGCGCTGTTGTCATTTCCATCGCTCATTCTGGCCCTCGCAATCTCTGCCGCGCTCGGACCAAGCATCGTCAATGTCGCAATCGCTCTGGCGGTAGTACGTGTTCCTATTTATGCCCGTCTCGCACGTGGACAGACGCTTCAAACGGCGACACTCGATTATGTGACTGCCGCAACTGTCAGTGGGGCGGGTTCCTGGCGCATTATTATAAAGCACATTCTGCCGAATATTTTTAGTCCGTTGCTGGTGCAAGCGACCATCTCTATCTCGTTCGCCATTCTCGATGAGTCGGTCCTGAGCTTTCTCGGCCTGGGAGCGCAGCCACCGACGCCTGAATGGGGTACAATGATTAGCGATGCCCAGACCTATCTCAATAGCGACCCGTGGATGATGCTAGGGCCAGTCTGTGCTATCGTCCTCGTCGTGCTAAGTCTCAACCTGCTTGGCGATGCACTGCGAGACCGCCTCG
>DAIQNC010000120.1:429-8754 GCA_036788655.1 Ktedonobacteraceae bacterium | reverse complement strand
ACCATATACGAACATGCGTCGCACCCGTCGTGGTATCGTAGGGGCGTCCCCTTGTGGTCGCCCGTGTGAAATCATAACATGGTCGCACGTGTGAGGTTCCACATCGCCTGTGTGGGATTTTATGGGGTCGCCTGTGTGTTCTTTAGACTAGCTATTCTGGAGTTTCATGTATCTTTCCCATCTCACGCTGAGTGAGTTTCGCAATTATCGACAACTTGACCTGACGCTTGAACCCGGCCTGTATCTCTTTCATGGAGAGAACGCGCAGGGGAAGACGAACTTGCTCGAAGCTGTGAGTATGCTTTCAACGGGAACGTCCTTTCATGCGACGACTGACCGCGAGGTGGTGAACTGGGAAGCTCCGGCTCGTGTGGCACGTCTTGAAGGAACTGTGATACGCAAGGATGATGAGCTACAGCTAGAATTTGTTCTCTTCGACCCGACGCCACCCGATGTGCCATCTGCAACTCGTGTGGTGCGTGGTATGGAATTGCCAGCGAATACGCCACGCAAACGCATCAAAATCAACGATATCCCACGTCGCACGATGGACTTAATTGGACAGCTCAAAGTTGTTCTCTTTGCTCCAACAGACCTGCATCTTGTCGATGGCCCACCAGATGAACGGCGACGCTTTCTTGACCGCGCCCTCTGCCAAATTTCGCCGCACTACTGTCAAGACCTTGTGAAGTATCGCAAAATTGTGTTGCAACGCTCCGCGATGCTCAAACGTATCCGCGACTACCAGGAAGACCCGCGCTTGCTCGATTATCTCGAAGATCAGCTAGCGACATTAGCAAGCCATATCTGTACGAAACGGCAGCAGATGGTTGAGTCGCTTAATGGTGAGGCGAATAGCTTTCAAAGTGCAATCAGTGGTGGACGCGAGCAGCTTTGTATCGTTTATCGCCCTTCATTCACTATGCATAAGACAAACGAACAGGATGAAGAACATGCGCGAGATGAACAAGGCGAACAGAAACAACACTACCTTCATCAGTTGCGTGACGTAAGGCGTAAAGAAATACAGCAAGGCGTCTGTCTGCTAGGGCCACACCGCGACGACCTGGAATTTGTGGTTAACGGTATCAATATGCTTACCTATGGCTCACGAGGTCAGCAACGCACGGCGGCTCTTGCTACCAAACTCTCTGAACTAGCCTACATGCGCTCTACTACAGGCGATGAACCTGTCTTACTCCTCGATGATGTGTTCAGCGAGCTGGACGCACATCGTCGCTCGTACCTCTTACAACAAGTCCTCACGCATCAACAGGTGTTGCTTACTGCTACAGATGTGAATGAGTTCCCGAAAGAGATGATGGAGCAGGCACATGTATATCGTGTGATGGGCGGAGAGATTGAACAAGCTTAATTATGCTTTGGCATCCATCCCTTTCAATGCAGGATTGACCAGTAGCGAAAGCGTAGTCAGCAAATAGAGTGCGCCTATTACAACGATACTTGCCTGTAAACCTATCCATGTCACAACATAGCCACTCACGAATGCCCCTACAGGGATACCGATATATGCCCCTGCCGTGATTGTACCAAAGACTCGCGCTCGCATGTCAGTAGGGATACGTTCCTGTGCTACCGTGTCGATTAGAGGATTGAGCGGAGATGCGCCGAGTCCTGATATAATCTGACCCACTACCATAACTGGTAGTATTGGAATAAGTAATGTCCAGACATTGAAAGCACCTGCCAGAATAAAGCCAATGCTAAAGGTGAGACGACGAGGGAAGCGATGTCCGATTGCGCCAAAGATGAGTGTTCCTAAGAGGAATAAGGCCAATACCAAATGCACTCAATGTGTCACTTATAACACTAGTACGCTTATAGCCAAGTTTATCTACGAGTACGCTACCGAAAAAGGCCGCATCTGTGAACATGTCGCTAAATGAGGGCAAAACATAACGTATTTCTCAAACAAAGTCTGGAAAATCTGTATGTTAATTGGGTGTAGTTCAAGCGTCTACACTAGTAACGCTATGTGAAGGAGACGCTATGCTGACCGGACAAATCCTGCTCCTCTTGCTCATCATTCTCATTGTTGGACAACTGTTGGGATATCTGTGCAGGCTTATCGGGCAACAACAGGTTATCGCGGAAATCTTGACGGGGCTGGCACTTGGCCCGTCGCTCTTAGGAGCTATCTGGCCTTCCCTTGAACTACAACTCTTTCCCGGAAGTGTACTACCAACCTTGCAAACACTCGGCGATATCGGGCTGGTACTCTACATGTTCTCACTCGGTGCAAGGTTGGATGTGCATTCAATGCTGAACCAGAGCCGCAAGGCGATTGCTGTTTCGCTCAGTGGAATGCTCTTCCCGCTCCTTCTGGGTGCAGGAATGGGTTTGTTCCTCTATAAGAGCTTTGCAGGTCCACAAGCAACATCATTTGCATTCGTGTTGCTTGTGGGAACAGCAATATCGATTACTGCATTTCCAGTGCTTGCGCGTCTACTGGTAGAGCGCGGAATGCTCAATACGGACGTGGGAATACTGGCCTTGACGAGTGCCTCGATTGACGATGTGCTGGCGTGGTGCTTGCTGGCCTTTGCGATTGCCAGCGTTCACTCGCATAGCTGGTATGCTGCAAGTTTTACCATTCTGGAGACGCTTGCGTTTACGGGCGTTATGTTCTTTGTGGTACGCCCGGCTTTGAGTTACATGGTGCGGCGCATCCAATCGGTAGAGGTACACATTGCGGTAAGCCTCATTCTTGTGCTTCTGGCGTCCTATATTACCAATGCCATTGGGGTGCATCCCATCTTCGGAGCATTCATTGTGGGCGTCATTCTGCCACGTAATGGCGCGTTTGTAACGCATATTCGTTCTCTGGATCGCCTCAACAATTTCCTGTTCTTACCCATATTTTTTGTATCGAGTGGACTGAAAACGCAGATAGGGCTTATCCAGAGTCCGTCACTGTTGCTCGTTTGTTTGCTGATCTTGTTTGTTGCCTGTGCAGGAAAAATCGTGGGTGCAACATTGCCAGCACGTTTGATGGGTGATGGATGGCGCGATGCGCTGTGCCTCGGTGTGCTGATGAATACACGAGGATTGGTGGAACTCATTGTTATCAACATAGGGCTGCAACTGGGTATTTTCTCACCTGCCCTGTTCGCTATGCTCACACTTATGGCACTGGTGACAACAATGATGGCGACTCCGTTTCTCTGGTTGCTCGGTTATCGTGTGCATGTGAAACGCGAAACAGATATACATGAAGAAACAATGGAAACTGAAGCATCTCCGATGACTTCATGATGTTATGAAGGAAATTGCCTCTGTTGTAATTGTGTCCACGCCTCACGCACTCGTGCCACATCGTCTTCATTGGGGACGGCACGTCCATAACGTGTTGCCGTATATGCTTCAGTAACGAGACTCAATTCAGGTTCGGCGAGTGGAAGTCGTTGACTGAGGCGTGTACGAAACTCATAAGGCGTCTCTGCACGTTTGCGAGCGAGACCACGTGCAGCAGACCAGCGCAAGAGTGCGCGATAGATTTCGCGGATAGTACGCGCTGTGGGTTTGCCCGTAATCTCTTCCGAAATTGCCTGTGATTGCTCCCTGGAACGTGTTGGAAAGAAATGCTGGAAAAGTGCTTTGAAGAATGCACGTAGTTGTGTCCAGAAGAGGCTCCATGACCACAGGCTTTCGTGCTGGTCTTCCTGGCGACGTGTCAGACGAATGTTTCTCCGGCGAAGTATCAAGCGTACACCGACGATAATGAGTA
Source organism: Ktedonobacteraceae bacterium (assembly GCA_036788655.1). Taxonomy (GTDB): domain Bacteria; phylum Chloroflexota; class Ktedonobacteria; order Ktedonobacterales; family Ktedonobacteraceae; genus JBBQVS01. The sequence continues at coordinate 5,006 of DAIQNC010000120.1, read as the reverse complement.
GCACAACAAGAATGGGCAGGATGATGGCGATAATATGAACAAGTAAGGCGATGAATTCGGGATTCGTTGAATTTCTGCTATCCGGTGCTTTGGGCGCACCAGGCGGCAACTGACGCTTTGGTATTTTCGGCAAAGCAGGTTGTACATGTAGAAGCTGAAAAAGCCAGAAGAAAGGGGTCACAAGTAGCGTTGCGATATAGGCAATTCCGTGAGCGAGCCAGTCATAGGCAACAGCAACAGGGGAAAAGAAGGATTGTACTTGACTGAGAAATGCAGGGTTGACAACGGCTCCAATAGACAGTGAGATAAACAGGAGTACCAGACCGATAAGCGCGATTATCGTGAAGAGCGCGTTTTCCTGTGTCGTGATGCTCCCCTGGAGGCCAGTAGGATGTGAACGTCGCAAGAGCGTTGCCTGAGCAAGTGAATGTGTTACTAGAACGAATACCAGAAAGAGTGGAACGAGCAGAAGCAAGGCAAGCATATTGGACTGCGACCCATCCAGAGCGCGTAAGAGAATGACCACCAACAAAATGAACAGACCAACACGTAGCGTATTCGAGACACTGCCCGGCTCTAACGCATTGCGTGAGAGCCGTATCCCACGCCAGCAGAAATAGGCGATGACGAGCAGCACAAAAACAATGTGGAAAGCGTTGCCATTGAGCAAGAGCAGGTCATTGAGAATAGCGACCAGCCACAAGGGATTGAGCAAGGAGATGGATGAAGCGTAGATACTACTCCATAACGTGAGCAGAACGCTGAGAACGAGCAAGGCAATTACGGATGCATTATTGAGTGAAGATGTATCTGCATTATGCGCACGTCTTTCGCGGCTAATAGAAAGCCAGCACAGCCCTGCGATGAAGACGAAAGGCGACCAGAGCGGCACAGGTGGCGAGCCAGCCATGAAACCGAGGCTAGCAATGCCGATGAGTATGGCATCAATCCAGCAGGTCTCCATTGCTGCGAACAGATAGGGCAAAAGCCGCTCGCCGCGGCTGGGAGCCTCAGCAATGTTGATTTCAGTTAAACGTGCGAGGTCGCGCTGTCGGTTGTTCGCATGCTTGTCTGGTGTTGTATCCATGCCCATCTGATAGCCTTTCTCGACGAAGCTTATATGGTGATGATTGTACGTTGTCGAGTGTTAATTGTCAATTTCCAGGCTATTTCGTTTCCGCTTGACATCAATTTTCTTATTGTATACACTTATGTGTATACAATAAGAAAAGGAGAAATGAGTGATGCAAGTTGTGAAACTACGCAAGGTTGGTAATTCTACTACTGTCACGCTACCCGCATCTGTGGTTGAAGCTCTACATTTACAAGAGAACGATGAAGTAGCTGTTGAAGTCGCTGGAGATCGCATTGTACTGACACGGGCTAATGCTGATTTTCAGGATGCCTGGAATGCCTATCAAGCTATTGAGCCGCGTTATCGCAATGCAAATCGAAAGTTAGCAGAGTAGGTTGTAGGATATGGTGCGTTTTCTGCCTGAAAGTATAGTGCTGGCGATTCACGAAGATCAGATTCGCCTCTATGGTGGAACGTATGAGGTTCGTGATGGCGCGGCTTTAGATTCGGCTCTCCATATGCCCCAGGCGCAATTCGGAGGTCAATTTCTTCATACCACAATCTACCATATGGCTGCTGCTTATGGATTTCATCTCAGCCAGAATCATCCTTTTGTTGATGGTAATAAACGTACAGCAGGCATGGCAATGTTTACATTTTTACGGCTCAATGACCTGGAACCAACTGCAACAGAGATAGAATATTATGAAGCAATGATGGCAATTGCTGAAGGTCGTCTGCATAAGGATGAACTGGCTGAATGGTTGCAAAAGAATACACGTGGAACGCCACCAGACATAGAGTAAAGGTTCCACATTTTCATCCTCTTTACAGAGCAGACTTCTATATGCTATGCTCAAACAAGAAAAGCAGTATTGCTCTGATTATCCCCTGTTCTATGACGATGATGTCACCTGAGAAAGAACCGAGGCTGGTATGGCTCGTCCATCGCGTACAGACCGTTCAAAAGACGTAACGAATCCGGGCGAAATGACTGTTTCCAGTCATGGAAAGAGTTCTGTTAATCCTGACCACATCACGATTCATGATGTAGCACGTCTCGCAGGTGTGGGTATCGGGACGGTTTCGCGTGTCTTGAACGAGCATCCAAGTGTGCGACCTGCGACACGGGAACGAGTTCTCACTGTTATAGGACAACTCCAATTCAAGCCCAATCCTATCGCACGAAGCATGATATCGAAGCGTACCAACTCCGTCGGTATCATTGTTCCCTTTTTTACGCGCCCATTTCACATTGAGGTACTACAGGGCGTTCAATCCGCACTCACTCGCGAAGACAAAGAGATGGTACTCTACAGCGTTGAGAACGATATGCAACGCGACCACTACTTTTCAGAGGTTCCGATGCACCGCAAAGTTGATGGCCTCTTGATTATCTCGCTACCCCCTGCTGATACCGTCTGCCGCCGCTTTCAAGATCGTCACTTACCCGTCGTGCTAGTCGATGCCTATAATCCTCATCTCACTTCAATCATTGTGGATAATGTCGAAGGTGCGTACATGGCGGTCAAGAGCTTGATTGAGAAGGGACATCGGCGCATCGGATTCATCAATGGTATTATTGAAGGAAATTTTCAGTTCAATCAAGCCCATGAGCGGCTTACTGGTGTTCGACGCGCCCTCGATGAAGCGGGACTCCCTTATGAAGCGGAACTAACACAGATAAGCGCGTGGAATCGCCACGCAGGACGCGAGGCGGCAACGAAGCTCCTCTCGCTGGAACATCCACCAACAGCCATCTTTGCCGCATCCGATTTACACGCTATCGGTGTGTTGGAGGCAGCAAGGACAAAAGGGATAACCGTCCCCGATAAGCTCTCGGTAATTGGTTTTGACGGCATCGAGCTATCGGAGCTACTCGATGTGAGTACCGTGCAACAGCCGATGCAGTATATGGGATCACTTGGAATCACGAAACTGATGGAGCGTATTGCAGATTCATTGTTGCCACCAGAGTTGATTCGCCTTTCGACCACGTTGATAGAGCGACATACAACTGCACCTGTACATTCTGTTGATTGAGAACGACACTGACAATATAAAAATTGTGCAAGTTCGGGAGGTTGCCTTATGTATTTGAATGGGAAACTATTTACTTTTTAACTTTTCTATGTTACTGTTGTAGTAAGCAAATAGAAACGTTTCCAAATGGTTTTAAGAGTAGTGTTGTCGCTCATATTTTTGTGGTCTGGAGATACATGTCGAGAGATTTTGAGCGGTAGCAACGTAATGTACTGTAGCTAACGGGGCAGCCTGTGTTACTTCTGACCCCACGCGGAAAGGAGAAAGCTCACTCATCTGAAACTATACTGTGGGCTTGTTCCGTAGTAAATGCACACGTAGGTGTTGTTCAATGTGCCTTTACATTTTGTATACACCCGGTGTATATGGCACTCCGCTCTCGCCCACGACATGGAGAGGTAGTGGTATTCTTTCATGCTTTTTAGAAAGGATGCTCAATGAGAAGTTCACATGTGCTTTCTGCGATTGTTGCAAGGAGCGCGTTTGACACTTTAGGAGTTGGATATGTATATCCGGCTCTCCCATCTGTCCAAAGGAGGACCATTCATGTTTAATCACCCTGAGCAGCGTGAAGCTCTCGACGAAATCATTGGAAATATTCGACATGGGCGTATGACACGCCGTCGTTTCCTTGAACGTGCCGTTGCCATCGGCCTTACCAGTACAGCAGCAGCCTCACTCTTGGAGGCGTGTGGAGGTTCTGGTTCCAGCACAGGCGGTAGCACGTCCACCGTTATTTGGCAGACCGAGAACGATTCTTCGGGCAGCTATCCGGCAATTGTAGATGGCTACAACAAGACCAACAAGGATGGAGTCCATGTCATCTGGCACAATGGTCCATCTCAAACGGACAGTCTGATCACGCTCTATGATGATGCATTGCGTGCTCGTAGTGCTCCGTTCGATATGATGAACATCGACGTGGTCTGGCCTGCACAGTTTTCCTCTAACGGATGGACAGTAGACCTCAGTAGTAGATGGTCTGCAAGTGACCGCGCCAACTACCTTCCGGGGCCGATTAAGTCCTGTACGTACAATGGTCAGATCGTAGCTGCACCTATGCGTACAGACCTTGGCGTTCTTTATTATCGTACCGACATTATCTCCACAGCTCCGCAGACCTTTGACCAACTCACGAGTATGGCGAAGAGTAACGCCTCCAAGGGCGGCACCAAGTATGGCTACGTGTGGCAGGGGTCGCAGTATGAAGGATTGGTGTGCGATTTTGTCGAGGTGCTGGGTGGTTACGGTGGAACTATTCTCGATCCCAACAATTCCAAGAGCGTGACCGTCAACAGTCCACAGGCACTCCAGGCACTCACGGAGATGGTTAGCTGGGTCGGCACGATCTCCCCTATTGCTGTCACCACACTGACGGAAGAACCCTGTCGTCAGGCTTTCCAGAACGGCGACTCCATCTTCATGCGTAACTGGCCGTATGCCTACTCGCTGGGTAATA
>DAIQNC010000120.1:0-419 GCA_036788655.1 Ktedonobacteraceae bacterium | reverse complement strand
CGAAGGTTGCTGGAAAATTCGATATCACGTCCATACCTTATGGTGGAAGTGGTACGGTTGGGCATTCTTGCGTGGGTGGCTGGAATATGGCGATCAATGCCTTCTCCAAGAATCCTGATAAAGTGTGGAGCTTCATGCAGTATGTACTCGGTGAAACTGCGCAGAAAATACTGGCAATACAGGGTTCCTATACCCCTGCACTGCAAAGTGTCTACAATGATGCTGATGTGAAGCAGAAGCAGCCCCTCTTCACAAAGCTGGCACCGATCCTGCAAAATTCCTTGCCGCGTCCGGTCTCCCCTGTGTACACAGACCTGTCCAACATCATTCAGGTTAATGTTCATCAGGCACTCACGAAGGCGGTTAGCCCTTCAACTGCTCTCAGTAACCTCCAGTCTCAACTTCAGGCTCTTGTCTCG
>DAIQNC010000119.1:0-8775 GCA_036788655.1 Ktedonobacteraceae bacterium | reverse complement strand
CAATAACATCCTGGATGGTCGTTTTGTCGTCGAGTGCCTGTTGTACGAACGTATCGCCCAGGCCAGCTTCCTTCGCGCATGCCTCGACGGTGGCTTGCTCTCGGATGCTCTCTTTGCGTCCGTGTTGAGCATTGCCAAGCGCAACGTAAAGTTTCTCAACAGCTTCATTGCCATGTTGCCGACGTGCCAGCGCAAGTGTACGGAGAGCTATCCAACCATAGCCAATATAATCTGGCTCCGTTCCCTCTTTTCGGTTCACAATCTCCAGGCTAAAGAGTCGCCATGTAATATTGACAGGCCGAACATTGTGTACTTCACGAACCCACAGGGCAGTTCGCCACGCAAGAGGGCAAAGTGGATCGAAGTGGAAGTTGATAGTAACGGGTGTATTTGTTTGCTGCATCGCAAAAGTCTCCTGAAAAATACTGAGATATACTCAGCTACTATAGAATTGAAAGTACCACACTACATAGCACCATACGATATAGCGTCGGAACATGTCAATAGTAGCATTCAAACGTTATACTCAGAATATGTTGAATGTACCCTATGTGTTATGAATTTAGGAAAGGAACTATATGAGATTCCCCGGTATAAAAGCTACTATTGGCCTACCCATCTTACTTGCCATTGGCATCGCATTGATTGCTTATGGTGTAGTGCGTTCGGATAGGGCAGGTATCATCTTTGGAATTGTGGATATTGTTTTGAGCGTTGTCCTGTATATGTCTACAAACGTTTCTAAGAGAGAGCATACCGAAGATAAACATTTGTAGTGTTTGATGAATGACACCTTTGTGATCATAATAGAGATGTCAAAATGTTGTTTTTTATTGTTGAGATGATTTGGAAGGAATACGTATGCGTGTAGCGCAAAGTGGTATATTTGCACTGGGTACTGGCTCTCACTCCTATCTGGAGTTCGATTTGCTACCGAATGTTGAGCCACTCGCACTGGTTCAAGCGATTGCGAACCTGCGCGAACCTCGTTCAACCACTGGCGGCGTGAATATGGTTGTGGGGTTCAGACCATCATTATGGGCGAAAGTCGCGCCACAGGATATGCCATCTGACGTGAAAGATTTCTCCGAACCGATATACGGTGTTGAGGGCTATACGATGCCAGCGACGCAACATGATTTGTGGCTCTGGGTCGCTGGACATGCTTATGATAAGGTGTTTGATACAACGCGAGAGGCGATGCATGGACTGGCTCAGGTCGCTACTCTAGTCGATGAAGTAGCTGGTTGGACATATAAAGAAAATCGAGACTTGACGGGCTTCATTGATGGAACTGAGAATCCTAGCCTCTCAGAAGCACCAGAGGTTGTTGAGATTCCTCCTGGTTCGCCGGGAGCTGGTGGTAGCGTGGTGCTAGTACAGAAATGGATGCACGACGCAGCCGCATTCGACATTTTACCAATCGAGGTGCAAGAGAAGATTATGGGGCGTACCAAAGATACGAGCGAAGAACTTGATGAAGATGTGCGTGGCCCTCAATCGCATGTCTCGCGTACAGTCATCGAAGAGAATGGGGAAGAACTACACATTTTCCGTCGCAACACACCTTTCGGTACAGCCACTGCACACGGCACGATGTTTATTGGTTTCAGCTACGACCAACATCGCCTCGCTCGAATGCTCAATCGTATGGCAGGTGCAGAGGATGGCATACGCGACGCCTTGACTATGTATACTACGGCTGTCACGGGAGCGTATTACTTTGTTCCTTCTGTAGAGTCCCTACGAAGTTTTGCATCCGAAGACGAGGAGTAAACCTATCTGTAGTCCGACGATTCATCGCGGACTACAGATAGGTTAGTCGTCTAATTATGATTGTTGTGCCTTGCTGTACAACTCGTACCAAATATCATCGTAGTAGGGCGAGAACATATGCCCGAACTTGAGACTACTGATGAAATCGTTGTGACCGTTGACATACCAGTTCCCACCACTTTGAATGAACCAGGGGCCACCACTGGAGCCGCCCGTCATATCGCAGGGAATAGATACGACTGTACCACTACCATGCTGCCAACTCGTGCCGGGTCGATTTTCACAGGATTGCCGAGTTTGCCCATCGAACGGGTATGCCGCTGGATAACCATAGGCGTAGAAGGCTTGATCGACAGGTTGATTATAAGCCCAGCCCATACCACCGACGACATCGGTTAAATTGCCAGCACTATTGGGGGCAACGATTGCCATACCGAAGTCCTGATGAAAGTCATTGGGTTTTGCGTTTATCCAGTCGGCAGGAACCTCTAAATCACGTGCCGCCCAACAGCCATACGGGGTGTTACCACTGTCGTAGAGAGGACAGAAAATCAAGTTCTGCACCCACGCTCCTTGCCAGTAGAGGCAGTGACCAGCCGTATCGACCGTATTGTGATTATTGCTCACGATGGCAGTACCTGAGCAAACAAAGGCTAAACCTGAGCTATTGGTAAAAAAGATTTTGCCAACCGTCGAGAGCGGATACGGAACATTCGCATTTTCAGGTGGCTGTCCCTGTTTTTTAGCAGCTTTCCCTGCACCAGTATCTATGTTTCCCTGTGAGAGAGCGAATGGCTGATTGACAGGTGAATCGACGTCAACAGCACTACGCATTGTGTTCGCTGTCCAGTATGAGACGATACTTACTGCATTCGTATTGACAGCATGTTCGACTATTGATACCGAAGGAGATGTGTGAGCAAAGTTCACCACACTGGCAAATATGACGAGATAGACAAGATAGACACAGCCAAGCACCCGAAGAAAAACCTTGTCAGCTTGCGGATGGAAAATGAGTTTGTGCAATCGTGACATGCTAGCTCTCTCTTTCCTCAATCCTTTTCTGGATTGACTGGTGGTGAGGAGCGGCGCGAGCGGCGTTTTTTCGGCTTGAGGGCGTTCGTTGTCGGTAGTGGAGCAGGTTGAGCCTCGCGCATTCTGTCTGCTGTCCAGTGTTTGAGAACGTCTTCAGCAGGGGTCTCTACTGTGTGCTTTACAACGCTATCAGCATGTTCCGAATTTTCCTTACGCTTCCCTGCCGCAAGATAAATAGCGGTAAGTATACACAGCAGAGCAATGCCAGCGAGAGGCAGGTATGTTAGTCGTTGTCGTTGTGTCATCATGGCATTCTCTTTCACAGGAAATGTATAGATACAATAAAATATACGTGCTTTGATGAGTATGGTTGCTCTTTCGAGAACATGTTTGCTTATACGGAAAAGTATACTAGTATTTTGTCTTTTTAAGAAGAGGTAAGAGAGAAACACCCACTTATTCTTCCATTTTGTTCTTCATTATAGTAAATACATAGTAAGACGTTGTTCCCTACGTGTTAAAAAGGAGAATGATAGGAAACCAATATCGGTTTCCTATCATTCTCCTCAAACAAAAGCAAGCTCTATGTGATTAGAAAGAACTTAGCACTCGCTGTGTCCGCAGCTATAGCACTTACGACAGCCTTCCTCATACACCATCGTGTTGCAACCACATTGTGGACAGAGGTTGCCTGTGACTGTGAGGTGACTCAGGCTGAGAGGCGAGTTCTCGGCTGGCAGATGTTCGTGTGTCGGTTCAACGTTATTCATTGACTCAACGCGCTTGACCTCGGTATGCGTCTCCTCTACTGTCGGTTGCAACGATGCCATGTGCAGTTCGAGTGCGCGTGCCACAGCATCGGGTAGTGAGCGCACCTGCTGTTGACCAAAGCCAACAGAGCGGTTGCCACCGATATTACGTAGCTGATCCGCAATTTCCTGGGCGCGTTCACCCTGCGAGACAGGGCTAATGATTTGCAGGTTGAGCGAGATGAGGCGGCCAAGTGCCTCTGCCAGTGCCGCGATATCGCTACCAGCCTTGCCGACGTTGACGAAGACTTCCAACGGCCCCGCCTCGTCGCTATTGATGGTGACATTAATCTTGCCCTCTGGTGCGCGTACTTGTCGCGTATAGCCCTGCATCACGGCTGGACGATGCTTGATGCCTTCATGAATAGAAAGCGATACGGGAAGTGTAGGAGCCTGTGGTGCTTGAGGCTCTTGAACGACCTGAGCTTGCTGTGCCTTCTCTGCCGCCTTCTTTTCATCCTCGACACGTGTAAGAACGGCATCGCGTGAGCCATCGCGGTAGTAAGTGATACCCTTACAGCCCATCTCATACGCGAGTCGATAGAGCTTCTGCACCTGCTCGACGGTGTGATCATTGGGGGCATTCACGGTCTTGCTAATGCTGGAATCGGTGTATTCCTGCACCTTTGCCTGGACACGTACATGCTCTTCCGGCGTCAAATCCTTTGAGGAGACGAAGTAGGCTGGTGGGTCAGTCTCGTCGGGATGTGCGTCGCGCCACTCTTGCAGCAATGGATGATACAGAATATGCTCACCTGTGCGGTCACGACGAATCATCGCAAAGTCGTACACAGGCTCGATACCCGAACTCACACCTGCTAGCAGACTTGTCGTTCCCGTAGGAGCCTGCGTCAATAGAACAGCGTTACGAGTCCCCTGCTTACGAATCTTGTCCTGTATCTTCTTCGGCAGACGCTTGATGAAACGTCCCTGCATATATTTGTCGCTCTCGAACATTGGGAATGCGCCCTTCTCTGCAGCATTGTCCGCCGAGGCATCGTATGCCGCATCACGAATAGTCGAGTAGATACGTTCGATGACGGGTAGCGATTCCTCACTGCCGTAGGCGACCTTCATCTTGATGAGCGCGTCGGCAAGTCCCATCGTTCCCAGACCTGTGCGCCGCGTCCCCATCTGCGCCTCTTCATTCTCCTTGATGAAGTATTCGTTGGCATCAATCACATTATCGAGGAAGCGCATTGCAACCTTGCTCATCTCTGCCAATCGCTCCCAGTTCATCTGCCCGTTTTCAACGAAGGCTGAGAGATTAAGTGCGCCGAGGTTGCAAACGTTCCACGGTGCCAAACCCTGTTCGCCGCAATTATGACATACAATGCCATTTCCAACGAATAAATGTTTCTCTGGTTCTGTTAAATCGTACACTTCTTCAATACCATCAGGAAGAAGTGACCCGAATGTTGCGAGAAACCGCTCTTGATTCAATGCCCGCTTATAGTTCTTGAGAGCGTTTTCTAGCTTTCCTTGTTTCTCCTCAACCAGAAAACCAATCTGTTGAGCAAAGATAAGTAAGTTTTCCCCAGAAATGACGATTTCATGGTAAGACTTACATTCATATGGAGCATAGCTACCTTTACCATCTGGCAAAAGTCTCTGGCTTGCATTCCTTCTATTCTTATATATTCGTGAACCTATGCCAAAGTTCAGGAGGACTCGTTGCACATTTTCTAACAAAGTTTGGCTAACTGATGTTAGCCTTACGGAAACACCCTTTTCCTGATTGCCTAAAACACACCCATCGGCGGTGAATAACGCAGAGAGAAAACCTTTCTGCATATCCTTGTTCCCACGCATGACCGAAGGTGGAACCTGTAACTTTTCGGTGAGTAGCTCATGATCTAAAATTGTTAGAAGTCTTTCAGACTCAATTCTAACATGGTCGCGCTCTTTGATTTTGATGACACCTACCCCATAGGATCGGTTATTTTTGCTGATATAGGAGTTATCTATAATTTTACTGATATCATCAGCAAAACCTTGAGCAAGTACGCATTCGGTTCCCCAGAAACCCAGACAAGCTGAACCTTTGCCACTGGTATTAATATGACCGTCTCCTACAAGCCAGCCATAAACTTTGCCTAATTCCTGATTGCCAATGGATCCAAATCCCCCTTCTCCATGCAGAAGATGAATTTGGTCTCCAGGTACAAGCTCTCCAGCTTCCTTCCAGCCTTCTAAGGTGAGGACTTTGTGATCTTTTGTAAGGCGTAACGTATACCCCTCTTCAGTTTGGAGACGATATACCGGCTTGTGTCCCGTAGAGAAGACATGGCTTGCTTGCCGCAATGAAACATTCTTAGAAGGTGATTGTTTCGTAATTTGAGTTTTCATCCTTCTAACGGCATGCCTTGATGAAACCAACTCTCCAATAGTAATATCTGGGGAAGCTACAGTAATGGGTAGTCCAATATTAGCTAACTCTTTAGCTGTATAAAGACCACGATCTGTATAGATTAGTGTATCGCCAGTAACACAGGGATTCACGCATCGGATAGTTTCATAATACCATGTGTTCGATTCTGTATTGTACCGATCCATAAACACCATACCGGGTTCAGCAGACTCCCATGCTGAGGTGCAGATGAGATCCCAGAGTTGTCGTGCGCGAATGGTCTTCTTGACCTCGCCCTGCCATACTAAATCCCAGTCGGCATCGTCCTTCACTGCTTGCATGAACTTGTCTGAGACGGCAACGGAGAGGTTGGCATGTTCGATTTTGCCAGCCGTGCGCTTGACCGTGATGAACTCCTCGATGTCGGGGTGATTATCGTCAAGCATGAGCATAAGAGCTCCCCGCCTTGAACCGCCTTGTTGAATCACATCCCCCGTTGCCACTGAGTACAACTGCGCCCATGAGCAAGGGCCAGACGCTGTACCATTGACCGTCTTGATGTAGGAGCCGCGAGGTCGTAGCGTGGAAAGGTTGATGCCAACACCGCCGCCGCGAGCCATGATTTCCGTCATCACTTTGAGGTTGTCGAGGATACCTTGGCGGCTGTCTTGAGGGCTTTCTATTACATAGCAGTTATAGAATGTGACTTGATGACCGGAGCCTGCACCGGCAAGAATACGCCCACCGGGGACGAACTGAAAACCGGAGAGGACTTCGTAGAAACGCTTTTCCCAGTAGGCGCGTTTCTCGTCGGTCTTCTCGATAGCGGCAATGCCCCGTGCGACACGCGCCCATGTCTGTTCGGGGTAAAGTTCTAATGCTGTACCCGACGCATCTTTGAGCGAATAGCGATCAATAAAAACTTTATGACGAATGCCCTCTAACTGGGTCATCTCTGATGTATCGACTTGCGCGGTGTTCGACGTGTCCTGAGTGGGACGCGCATGCTGTTCTAACATCTGCAACGGCTCCTTTGTGTACGAATCGGGCGTTATAGAATAACGCCCCTACAAGAAATATAAAATTGTGTTACAAGCGACACGAACAAACGTTTGAAATGTTGTGTCCTCGCAACTCAGTATACTCGGAATAAACGGAAATTACAAGGGTTTTGGCACAACATCTTGATATTCTAATGTATCGAAACACAACATATTGTGATACACAGCCATATGATATGATGTTGGGACAAGATGAGCAATGAGAAGAGAACGTTATTTCTGGAGGATGTATGCGTGCTGAAATTATTTCCTGTGGAACTGAAATTCTGCTTGGTCATATCACTGATACCAATGCAACCTATCTTGCACAACATTTACCACCACTCGGTATAGACCTCTATTTCGTTTCGACGGTGGGCGATAATCAGGAGCGTATTGTGGAGACGTTGCGACGTGCCTGGGAACGCTCCGACTTGATTATCATGACAGGTGGGCTTGGGCCAACGGAGGATGATTTAGCACGTGAGTCTATCAGCACTCTCTTGGGTGAGGAGATGCGCGTAGACCCTGAGTTAGAGAAAGAACTGCGCGGCAAGTTCTCGCATATGAGCATGACCATGCCGGAGCGCAATGTGAAGCAAGCAACGCTCATCCCCTCGGCACAGGCACTTCCGAATCCAGTGGGAACCGCACCCGGCTGGTGGGTCGAAAAAGACAATCGTATCATCATTGCTATGCCAGGTGTGCCACGTGAGATGTATCGTATGTGGGAAGGCGAGGCGCAACCGCGTCTGACGAAGCGGATAGGCGGAGGCGTGTTGTTTACACGTATTCTGCGCGTCACTGGAATGGGAGAATCCACCGTTGAAGAGAAACTGGACGACCTTATTCATAGTACCAATCCGACACTCGCTACTTATGCGAAGACTGATGCTGTTGATGTGCGTATCTCTGCGAAGATGGCAACGAGGGAAGAGGCCGAGAAACAGGTTGTTGATATGGAGGTCAAGGTACGAGCCATTCTCGACAATTCCGTGTTCGGTATCGACAATGATACACTGGCAAGCGTTGTTGGAGACCTGTTACAGACACGCAATCAAACACTGGGCGTTATGGAGTCACTCACGGGTGGGTTGCTATCGAGCGCACTGACGGATGTGAAGGGAAGTTCGAGCCACTTTATCGGCGGTCTCGTTACATATAGCACCGACATGAAAGAGTGGATGGGTGTACCGAAGGAGACCGTAGATCGTTACGGAGTCGTGAGCGAGCAGACAGCAAAGGCGATGGCTCACGCGGTACGAGAGCGTCTGGGAACCACGTTCGGTATTGGCATTACTGGTGTTGCCGGACCAGGATTGCAGGAGGATAAGCCTGTTGGAACGGTACATATTGCGGTTGAAGGGTCAGAGGGCGTCGTCATGAGCATGGGACCAGGATGGCGTGGAAATCGACAGGATAACAAACGTTACGCCGTATTGACCGCGCTGAACCTGCTTCGGCAGTTTCTGGAGGGGACGGTCACGCCAGAAAAGCCGTGATTTGACAGCCTTACACTTTCGCGCTATAGTAAGGGCGAAGGACAAGCATATCTCGCTTACCTCGTTAGGTGAGGCGTCTGCATAAACACAAGCCACTGATCAGAAACGTCGAGAGACGCCAACGATCAGGCCAGGTGTCGTCGGCATAAGGCGATACCCAAAGTGGCTGGACAGTGAAACACTGTCTTACGTTGTGCAGTGCCAAAGCTCGACTAGAGGGGACATACAATACTGGTTTCTGCCCCCTCTTCATTCGGGGGTAT
>DAIQNC010000118.1:0-8830 GCA_036788655.1 Ktedonobacteraceae bacterium | reverse complement strand
TCCCAACGCGCCTCATCAAAACATTACGCTCCAGCAAAAGACGAACTATCCCTGGAGTGGCGACATCGAACTGACTCTGCAACTCGACGAACCTGCTACGTTTAGTCTTTTTCTACGCATACCAGCATGGGCGAATGGGGCGCATATCAAGATAAATGGTGAATCCATCGAGCAAACAGCGAAGACAGAGACATATATTGAATTGCATCGGTTCTGGCAATCGGGCGACACGGTACAACTCTCGCTTCCTATGACAGTACGTCTTATGGAGAGTCATCCACACATTACGAACAATTCTGGGCGCGTCGCTATCATGCGTGGGCCGCTCGTCTATTGCATCGAACAGGTCGATCAGCCCGGCTTCGATCTCTTCCGCATCATGTTACCTGTAACATCACAATGGGAAGAGGTCGAACGCCCCGACCTGCTCGGCGGCATCATCGCATTGCGAACCGAAGCCCTCTATTCCGAACACGTTTCGTCTCAACAGCCTCTTTATCATACATATGAAGCAACGAAACCAGCATACAGGCCAATTTCGCTCACCGCCATTCCTTATTATACATGGGCGAACCGCGAAGCAGGCGCGATGTGCGTCTGGCTTCCCGTAGGACATAATGATGCAAGTTAATTTCGTAGACCCCGATTTATCGATGGGGCCATTCGTACCAACCCCATCGATAAATCGGGGTCTACGAAGGATCGAACTTATTTGTTCATCTCCATCATTATGCCCCACAAATTGTGTATATAATAATGAATATGTTCATGTTTCCCATCATTGGAAAGGAACCGTCGTGATTACAGGCATTGGACATATCGCCTTCAACATCAGCAACCTCGAAAAGTCGCTCGATTTTTATTGTGGCAAGCTGGGTTTTCGAGAAGCCTTTCGACTTGACCGCGAAGGCACGCTTTCGCCCTGGATTGTCTATATTCAAATCTCGCCCGGCAATTTCATCGAACTCTTCCCTGGCCTATCAGAGGAGACCCCGAACCACACCACGCACTACAACCATTTCTGCCTGCTCGTCGATGATATGCAACAAACGCTCCATGACCTCGCATCTCGTGGTCTTACGATAGATGGCGAGCCACAGCAAGGAATGGATAGCAACTGGCAATACTGGCTCACAGACCCTGATGGCAACCGCATCGAGCTAATGCAAATCAACCCACAATCACCACAGGCGCAGGCCGATAAGAAGGAGCAAATATGACGGAATCGCGCTATGATATCGGATTGAATACTCGGAAAGAGGTATTAGGAAGCGAATATGTCGAGCGGTCACTGGCACTTGCCACCGAGTTCGACGCCGACTTCCAACGTTTCGTCACGGAGACGGCATGGGGATCGGTCTGGTCGAGACCCGACCTTGACCGTCGCACACGGAGCCTTGTGACCATCGCCATTCTCGCCGCACTGGGACGTGAGGAACTGGCCCTGCACATGCGGGCCGCTATTGAGAATGTGGGCGTCGATCCACACGAAATCTCGGAAATGCTGCTCCATGTCGCCGTCTACGCAGGTGTGCCTGCCGCAAATTCGGCCTTCGCGGTTGCAAGAAAAATACTTGAGCAACAGGAAGGGAAGGAGAAGCTATGAGCATCACTACCACTATCGGCGATATCGTGCGAGGAGACCGCGAGATTTTTCCACCCTATCTCTACGAAGCCTATCAATCGACACGACGACGCGCTCCATCGCTCCCACTTATCGACGTACCACTCACTCTTTCAGAATTAACTGGCCCCGGCCCCGTCATCAGTGCGGTGACGCCGGAAGATGCCGACCTGACGCGCAATGCTAGCACGGGCGGCGAAGCCATCGGGCAGCGTATCATCGTGACCGGGCGCGTCCTCGATGGTGCTGGCAATCCAGTACCACATACGCTTCTGGAAATCTGGCAGGCCAACGCTTCCGGTCGCTATCTGCATCGACGCGACCAGTGGCCCGGCCCACTCGATCCGAATTTTCTGGGCATGGGGCGTTGCCTGACGAATGATGAGGGCGTCTATCGCTTCCTGACGATTCGTCCCGGAGCCTATCCGTGGAAGAATCATAGCAATGCGTGGCGACCCGCACACATCCATTTCTCACTCTTCGGCCCGTCTGTTCGCTCACGTCTGATAACGCAAATGTACTTTCCCGATGACCCTCTTCACTCTATCGACCCCATCATGCAGTCCATTCCAACTGAGGCTGCACGTGCCTCGCTCGTCTCTGCCTATGACCATACCGTGACTGAGCCTGAATGGGCATTGGGCTATCGCTGGGACATCGTGCTGCAAGGGCCACACGCAACACCGTTCGAGCCGCCGCTCAATATGTCAGAGGAGAAAAAATGAGTACATTGCCGTTGACAGGCTCACAGACTGTTGGGCCATTCTTCGCTCCTGCGCTCCTGCGAGAAGATGCACGTCGCAACATCTTGACGCAACCAGAGACGGTTGGGAAGCGCATCCGTATCGAGGGCTACGTCTTCGATGGCGATGGTCTACCCGTGCCTGATGCTATGGTCGAAATCTGGCAAGCCAACGCGCATGGTCGCTATAATCATCCCTCGGACACTAGCTCTGCACTGCTTGACCCAACCTTTCTCGGCTTCGGTCGCTCCGGCACAGATGAGGATGGCAGCTACTGGTTCGAGACCATCAAGCCCGGCTCCGTTCCCTTCGATGCAGCACAGGCACAAGCACCGCATATAGGCGTCACCGTCTTTGCCAGGGGCTTGCTCAACCATCTCATGACCCGTCTCTATTTCTCCGACGACCCAACAAACGAGTCTGACCCAATACTACAGCGCGTCCCTGCCGAACGACGCTCAACCTTGCTTGCAAAACGAATATCCAACGATGGAATGCCCGTGTATCGTTTCGATATTATCTTGCAAGGTGCGAACGAGACCGTGTTTTTTAATCTGTAATCATGTTGTGACGTGATTGATCACGTGCGTATAGCTTGCTGCGAACAGACGTGATATATCACGTCACAACATGAACAGGGAACACCCTTATGAACATACCAATCGAGAGCATGGTCACTACGCCAGCGATGGATGCGATTTTCTCACTTGCTGCCCACGTATCTGCTATGTTGAAATTCGAGGCCGCACTTGCTCAGGCGCAGTCACACGTGGGCGTGATTCCGCAGGAGGCGGCGCAGGGCATCGCGGCTCAGTGTCGTGTGGAACTGTTTGATATCGCGGCCCTTTATGCCGACGCGGTATCGGCTGGCACTCCCGCAATACCCCTTGTGCGTATGCTAACGGCGAAGGTTGAAGGAGATGCTAAGAAATATGTTCACTGGGGTGCGACGAGCCAGGACGCAATAGATACCGCGTTGATGCTTCAAATGCGCGATGGTCTCGACCTTCTCATAACTGGTCTGCACGACATCGGCTCGACGTGTGCGAAGCTAGCGGAGGAGCATCGGCATACACTGATGGTGGGGCGTACACTACTGCAACAGGCATTGCCAATCACGTTCGGCCTCAAAGCTGCACGTTGGTTGGCTCTGGTGACAAGGCAGATAGGAAGTCTACGTATGCTCCGGGAGCGGTCGCTGGCTGTGCAGTTAGGCGGTGCGGCTGGTACGCTCGCCTCGCTTGGTGACAAAGGGCTATCTATTATAGAGCAACTAGCAATTATGTTAAGCTTGCCAGCACCGGAGATGCCGTGGCACACCGAGCGAGACCGCATTGCCGAGATTGCTACGACGCTCGGCATAGTCGCTGGCGCAATGGCGAAGATTGCCGAAGACATGGTTCTGCTCTCACAAACAGAGGTTGGCGAAGTCTCCGAAGGCAAGGTTAAGGGAAAGGGTGGCTCGTCCGCAATGCCTCAGAAGCACAATCCCGTCGATGCGATGAGGGCGATAGCGGCCTCGCGTCTGGCAATCGGTGAAGTTCCTGTGATACTCTCTGCGATGACACAGGAACATGAACGCTCGGTTGGTGGCTGGCAAGCTGAATGGACTGCGCTCCCCGACTTGTTCCGTTTCACATCAGGAGCGGTCGAAGGTGTGCGCAGAACCTTAGCAGGGTTACAGGTCGATGCCACACGTATGCGAGCCAATCTCGATATGACGGGGGGACTGGTCATGGCAGAGGCGTTGACGATGGCACTTGCTCAACATATAGGAAGACCAGAAGCATATCGTCTTGTGCAAGCTGCCTCATCTCGTGTTCCTCAATCAAGCAAAGACTTTCATTCCATCGTGCTGGATGACGAGCAGATTTGTACAATCCTTTCAAAGGAAGACGTTGAGAAGATATTTGACCCGATGCACTACCTGGGAAGTACCGATGCGTTTATAGATGCCGCGCTTGCGGCACATGCAAAAGCGCAATGAATAATCTTCGTAGACTCCGATGTATCGATGGGCGACCCCAATGTATCGGTGAGGCCAGGTGGTCTGACCCCACCGATACATTGGGGTCTACGAATTCAATGTCACTGTTTCGGATATTCGGGATTCTCTGATGCGATGAAGTTGGGGTACACAGAGATAAATTGTCCGTGTTGCCACTGGAAGAGATATGATTGAGCAAGCGTATTCTTGCCTGTAGGATCGAACTGCACCGACCCCTGTACAGAGGCGTATGTTGCTCCCGAATGCAGTTCATTCATAAGGGCGGAATTACTGATGCTGTGAATTTTGGTAGCGGCCTGTTGTACCACCTGCCCGACGGAATATGCTTCGGCAACATCGCCATTGATAGCATCGGCGGTTCCACCATATTGAGCAATATAATCGTTCACCATTTGCGCATTTTGGAAGGTGTTGGCTTCGGGATACCAGCCATTGGGAACGAACACACCCTCGGTTCCCGCAACACCACCTACTGCCTTGACAAAATCGCTGCCGAGGTCTGGGCCGGCAGTAGCGACGATTGCTTTGGGATTGTAGTTTTTCTGACGGAACCTGTTGATAAATGCTGATGCATCTGGCAGAAGTGTTCCCATAATAACAACATCGGCATTACTTTGAATGACCGCATCTGCAAAGGGGGTATAGTTTTTTGTTGTGTCAGTTGGATAGCTCTTGTAGTAGACTGTAGTAACCCCACCTTGTTCCAATAACGACTTTGCCAGATCGATTTGTGGTTGTGTAAATGGGTCATCTTCGGTGACATACGCTGCTGTCTTTGGACGTATTGCTCGAGGAAGTGAAAGAATAAACAAGGCGAAGGTAGACAGATTACTGGCAACGGGGAGCGATACATCAAAAATATTATGTAGTCCGCGAGTAAAGACAGTTGGGCCACCACCTTCACCTTCAACCATCGCGTAGCCATGCGAATTTGCGACGACTGAAGCAGGTTTCGTCATGAGTGTTGAAAACGGTCCGAAGACGAGGTCTACGTGATTGGTGCTGATAAGCGTCTCATAGTTCTTCCCAACAATACCGGGATCACTTTTATCGTCGAGGATAACCAGCTTGACCGGGCGACCAAGCAAACCGCCTTGCTTATTCACGGTGTCGGCCCAGAGTTGATAGCCTTGTTTTGTCGCTACGCCGTCGGACTGATTGCCGCCAGAAAGGGATAATGAAATACCAATCGTAATCGGGTTAGAGTTCTGAAATGTGGGCATAGGATTAGACTGCGAACACGCACTTAATCCTGCACTTGCTATGCTGATAATACAAACCAGTAGCAGAAACTTCTTTCTATATAAGTGATAAAATATAGACACCTTGCTGTCTCCTTCTTTGTCTTCCCCAACTGAGCCAGAAATAAGTATACACTGCCCATGCAAGAATGAGGTACAATAAGAGGTACATATAACCCAAAATTCCTATTCGTGATAAATCACGGCACTACAGAGTGATAAATCACGGCACTACATATAAGGGTAGAAATTTGTAGGGAATAGGAATTTTGGGTAAACATTGCCCTTTCTTGTGAAGATAGAGTATACTTCTCTGGTATTCCTGAGATAAGTATAATTACCAGTCGCCAGGAATAAGCGTAACATCGACATATTTATACAAGTTGGGCAAGCAACTTTCGTAGAACGGCGATTTATCGCTATAGCAGAGACGTGTGCAGTGCTAGCCGTTAGAACAATCGTGTTGCTATGTGGCCCTGTGTGCCTGTAGAACTGTTGGAACTGAAAGAGCGGAATGCCTGGATAGTGCCAGATTAAGATGGGGAGAGCGGAATTGTTATGATACAATCATTGAATAATGTACCTATTTTTCAGCGACTGTTTGTGTCGTTTGCATTTGCCGCTGCTATACCGGCAGTGGTTATCATCTTGCTTGGCAATTTCTATTTGAGCAACCTTTCAACACGAGGGCAGGCAGTGCAAACCAGTGTGGATGCTCAGAGTATCGCTTCGACGCAGGAAAATAATCTGCTGCGTATGAACGCCCTGTTGCAGACGCGCTATAATGGCGTCTTTGCGAGTATCTCCGGTCAGATTCATGATCCAGCACTGGCAGCCTCTGATGGTCTGATAGGAGCGGATATTGCGACAAGTGAAGCGGATTTTAATTCTACGCTCACTTCTTATGCAGGTACATATGAAATTGCAACGTCTCCCAATATGACTGAAATCCGCAACATTCTGCTGAATGACAACCCGACTACAGGACCGGGTATCATCAACGATCAGCAACAGGCACTTTCTCTCGTCAATGGTACTGCGGCTTCTACTGCCAGCATCGGCGGTTTGTGGTCTGCCTACAGACAGTTACAGGATAGTACACTACAGCAACTGTCTGTTCTGGAGAAGAATCCTCCTGCACTCGGTGCAACACTTGATGATGCCTTTAATAATACCTACCAGTCGCTTTATAACGCTAACAGGACATTCATCCAACTGAACAATGCATGGCAACGTGTGGTAAGCGATTCCTCAGCGATGGGTAAGACAGTGACTTCCGTTGGAGCCAGTGTGCGAACTCCCGTTATCGTCGCTACCGCTCTTGCTGTTCTCCTGAGCGTTATCATCATCTTCCTGACAGGGGGACTTGCGAACCTTACTATCGCATTCCCACTCCGTCGTCTCGCGGCCCTCACAAAAGATATCAGCGGAGGCAATACGAATGCACGTGCTTCCGTCATAGGACGAGACGAAATTGCGCTTGTTGCCTCGTCAATGAACAGTATGCTTGACAACATCGTACAACTTATTCAAAGAACGCAAGCCGAGCGTGATGAGCTACAGTCTCAGGTCGAGAAACTGGTCAGTGAGGTGAGTGGCGCAGGTGAAGGTGATTTGCGTATCCAGGCAGAGGTGACTGCTAATGCCCTCGGTGTACTGGCAGACTCATTCAATTATATGGTTGAGGAATTGAGTAGTCTGGTTATACGAGTGAAGCGCGTCGCACACGAGGTTGAGCATTCGACCATTGAGACTTACGACCGCATGGGCCAGCTCGTAAGAAGTGCCGATGTCCAGATCGAGCAAATCGCACGATCCGCTGCCGAGGTAGAGAAGATGGCGACAGCCAGCCGACAGGTCGCGGAACGCGCTGAAAGTCTCTCTAAGGTGGCACGTGAAGCTCGTTCGACCGCACACGATGGACGCGAGGCGGTACAGCAGACAGTGCAGGGTATCGGGCGCATTCAAGAGAACGTGAAGGATACAGCCAGCAAGGTGCAACAACTCGGTGAACGCTCGCAAGAGATCAACAATATCGTCGATGTGATGTCAAACATTGCTCACCAGACGAACAGGCTTGCTCTGGATGCCTCTATTCAGGCAGCAATGGCTGGTGCGAACGGTAAAGGCTTCCTCGCTGTTGCAGAAGATATCCGACGACTGGCAGAACGTGCGAAGGAGCAGACGCGACAGATTACACAGCTTGTACGTAGCTTCCGCGAGGATATCGGCTCGGTCGCTGTTTCTATGAACGATACCGAGCGAGAGACGCAGGTAGGTTCACAACTCACTCATGCTGTAGGAACCTCTCTCGAATCACTATTCAGTGTCGTCGAGCGTCAGGCACGAGAGGTTGAGCTTATCAGTCAGGTGTCGATACAGCAGTACCAGTCTTCAAATACCGTAGCTCATATTATGGGTGATGTCTCGCTCTCCACAAGGCAGACAGGAAGTAGTACCCACGAAGCATCACAAAATATGGAGCGTCTGGCGCGTCTGGCGGAGCAATTACGCTCTTCCGTAGAAGCGTTTAAGGTCAATGAAGAGTCCCCCTGGGAAGCTGTACTGGGAGGAAAACAGGGCGTTGCTCCCAATAGCAGGTCAAACGACTCCTGGTCGCTGAGTAACACATACCGTACTGTCACTGGTTCAGCAGAGGCGCAGCGCATCGGTGCGCCCGGTGTTCCCGGTATCTCCAATGTCCCTGGTTTTCCCGTCCCACCTGTTATAAGTACAGATGATTCTTTTTATCCTATGCCAGCCGCACTTCCAGCTTCCATTCGTCAGCGAGCCGAGCAAAGCCTCTCTCGTAACATGCAAGAGCCGCCAAGATGGAATGGTGAGGGAAACGGCAACGGAAACGGCAGGAGCAACGGCAATGGCAATAACGGCAATCATGGAAATGGAAATGGAAATGGTCGCTGGTTTACGCCACCCCCTGCGTCCACTCCTTTCCCCCAGCCGCCTCAGCCCACGACACCTCAAAGAGGTGAGCGGTGGAATCGACCACAGGAATAAACAGGTTCATATCAGCTCAAAGAGAGCAAAAGAAAGGAATCATCACATGATGATTCCTTTCTTTTGCTCTCTTTAGTGTGATTCGTATAATGACTTGTAGTAGTTCGCCAATCTTCAATCGACGTGAACCATGTAGGGGCGTTATTCTATAACGCCCTGGCTTCAATGTCGATGAGCTACCAGGGCGTTATCGAAT
>DAIQNC010000117.1:0-8834 GCA_036788655.1 Ktedonobacteraceae bacterium | reverse complement strand
CAATTCGCGTATTTCGGTCTCGGCGTGTGCGCTGGCACGGGTCTCGATGACATGTCGCCATGAACGAGCATTACCAGTAACAACAATACATGTCTCTGTTTCATTAGGTAGTACAGAACGCGCAGTTTGCTGAACCTTCTTCCGCAAATCAGTTTTTGCTTCGGCACTTAGAATCGTCACGCCTTCCTTTTGCATTTCTAAAAGACGATTGGTGAGAGTAGCATATTCTTCTGCCGCTCTGTCAATACGTTGCAGGAACTGTTCGTGTAATTGTTCATCTGCGCGGTACTCAGGGCGTTCGACAAAGCGTAACATTCGTCCTGAGACGTACCTCTGACTCAATTGTGAGTATCCGAATCCAGGGCGATGTCGGATAAGTTCGTGAGTCAGACTCCGCGATACTCCATAGAATAAAAGGCTGTAATTCGCGTGTTCAAAGACGGAACCATGTCCAGATGACTTGAGGTTATCGAAATAGCGTTTGGCGTTATCGTTATGTGTGCGGTTGCGTCCAAGACTCATATAGCAGATTTGACCAGCGATTTTGCTGAGTTGTGCGCCATCAGGGAGTTGTGTCGGGTCATCGAGATACTCTGAGAAGTGTAATGCCGGGTCGAAGCCATCGAGAAAACCCTGTAACCCTGATGTGTTGACCGATGGACGTGCAAGCAGAACAACACCGGGGACGCGCAGATATGGTGTTCCATGTGGGGAATGATAGACCTGAGAGTGAATCGCAGGAAAGTTGTCAGTTATCTCTCCACGCCATTCATGAAATAACGTTACGATGTCGATTGCTTGCATACATTGCTCCTTACTTTACTGTAAATAAACGAGGGATACCAACATATTCAAGCCGAAGACTGGCAATAAGGGATAATGATGTCTGTAAAAAACTGTTTCAATTATCTACGGCTTGAACACGTACCCGTTACAGTGTAGCAGGAGCAGTTAATAAGTTCAATAGCTCTTATGATTCAGCTGGAGGCGGTGATGCGAGAAGAGTTTTCAATGTTGAACTCCGAACGCGGTACGCCTGCCGAGAGCCTTGATGTGGAAGTGTGATGGCCTCAAGTACACCATTCTTAATCCAACGTCGCACAGTAGTATCATCCACGCGAAGTCGTCGGGCTACCTCTCGCACAGTGAGCAGTTCATCTTCTTCGTGTACCATGATTGTTCCTCTCTTGTTCTGTTGTACGGTCAAACATTATCGCCGCCAGTCCGTATCACTTGCTCATGAAAATAGTGGAATGAACTGTAGACGAATAGTCTATTTGACTATAACAACGAACATGCTGTTTTTTTGTAACTGTGCAGTTGCTTATAGCAGCAATTTTAATGAAAAAGGGCTGTACCATTGATACAGCCCTTTTGCAAATTCTTATTTTTTATGAATGAAGTGAGCAATCAACCGCCAATCATCGACATGCTACGATTGGCACGCTTGAAGCGTTTATCGCCGATGTAGTGTTTGAGTTCTTTATTCCACACGGCCTGTCTCAGGGTCTGCGCAACTGTTTCGTCGTCCGCTCCTGAGCGCAACACGGCACGCAGGTCGGTTTCTTCGGTGGCGAACAGGCAGGTGCGAAGTTGTCCATCGGCAGTCAGGCGGATGCGGTCACAGGTGGAGCAGAACGGCTCGCTTACAGGATTGATGAACCCGACTTCACCGATGCCATCGCTGAATGTATAGCGACGTGCGGTCTCCGATGGATCACCCGTTTTGATTTGTACGAGTGGCCCGTAAGATTCCTCGATGATAGCTTTAATCTCTGCCCCGGTCAAGATGTCTTCTTTGCGCCATGTCTGGTCTGCGTCGAGAGGCATGAACTCAATCCAGCGCATCACATAGGCGTTGTTACGTGCGAATTGTACGAAATCGAGAACCTCTGACTCGCTAAAGCCACGAACGGCGACAGCGTTTATCTTGACAGGATGAATAGAGGGATACTTTTCAAGTTCTGCAAGTCCCTCAAGGACACGAGCAAGCTGGTCACGGCGCGTCATTTCCGCAAACTTCTCACGCATCAGCGAATCGAGGCTGACGTTGACGCGAGTTAGCCCTGCTTCGGCGAGAGCTTTGGCCTGTTGCTTGAGCAGAATACCATTCGTAGTGATGCTCAGGCTTCGCAGTCCGTCAATGCTACGAAGCTGACGCACAAGCTCTGGAACGTCGCGGCGTACCAGTGGTTCGCCACCTGTCAGACGTATTTGCTCAATACCGATGCTAACCGCGATACGTGCGATGCGCTCGATTTCCTCATACGAAAGAATCTCTGCCTTTTTGAGCCAGGGAAGACCTTCCGCAGGCATACAATAGGTGCAGCGAAAATTGCACTTATCTGTTACCGAGATACGCATGCTTTTGATGCGGCGTCCATAGCTATCTACGAGAGGTTGCATTGCAGTTTTCTCCAACATTAGGGCCGGAATACAAGCGACTCCGGGGGTATTATTCACGCTTCATTATGTATATTATGCACACCCACTGTGCCATTTCGCAAGGTCATGGGTAACAAAATGGCGGCATCTCATAATGTTATGGGATGTCGCCATAGCTTTTGATGTGTATAAACGATTACACGTCGTAGTACAGGCCGAATTCAATAGGAACAGGGCGAAGACGAACCTCGTCTGATTGGGCGCGTTTCAAATCGACGTAGTTCTGGAGCAGGTCTGTCGTGAAGACACCGCCCTCGGTCAGGAATGCATGGTCGGCTTCGAGTGCGCTGAGAGACTCTTCGAGAGAACCGGGGACCGAGCGAATTTCGCTTAGCTCCTCCGCAGACATCTCGTAGAGGTTGCGGTCAACCGGGCCAAAGCCGTGATTGCTCGGCTCGATCTCATTCTGGATACCGTCGATACCTGCCATCAGCATTGCGGAGAAGAGCAGGTAGGGGTTCGCGCTTGGATCGGGCGAACGGAACTCGATGCGCTTTGCTGGTGGCGTGAAGGTTCTGGGAACACGCACAGCAGCACTACGGTTGCCCGAAGAGAACACAAGATTTACAGGGGCTTCGTAACCAGGAACGAGTCGCTTGTAGCTGTTTGTGGTTGGTGCAGCGATGGCAAGCAAGGCAGGAGCATGTGTGAGAATGCCGCCGATGTAGAAACGCGCCATTTGCGAGAGATACGCATAGCCACTTTCATCGAAGAAGAGAGGCTTGCCATTCTTCCATAGGCTCTGGTGAACGTGCATCCCGGAGCCGTTATCGCCGAAGACTGGCTTAGGCATGAAGGTCGCCGTTTTGCCATATTTACGCGCTGTATTCTTCACAACATACTTGTAGAGCATGATATTGTCTGCGCTCTTGAGAAGTGTATTGAAGCGCATGTCAATCTCGCCCTGTCCGGGTGCGCCTACTTCGTGATGCTGTGCCTCGATGGGAACGCCAAGTTCCTCCAGTGTCAATGCCATCTCGCTACGCAGGTCTTGCATCGTATCGCTTGGTGCAACGGGGAAGTAGCCCTCTTTGACGCGCATCAAGTGGCCCAGGTTATCACCGCCGTTCTTTGCGCTGTTCCAGTGAGCTTCCTCAGAGTCCACTTCGACATATTGTTTGTTGGCAGTGGAGCTATAGCGTACACTGTCGAATACGAAGAACTCTGCCTCTGGCCCCATGTAGCTTGTATCTGCGATGCCCGTTGATTGCAGATACTCGACCGCCTTTTTCGCTATGTAGCGTGGGTCACGGCTATAGGGCTTCTTGTGTGCTGATGCACTCGGATGGGCAATATCACAAACCAGACTCAACGTAGGAATAGTGGTGAAAGGATCCATGACTGCGGTATCCGCATCATGTATGACGAGCATATCGCTTTCATTAATAGTCTGGAAACCGCGAATGCTTGACCCGTCGAATGCAATGCCTTCGATAAAGGTAGATGCTTTGATTTCGTGAGCAGGAACACTAAAATGCTGCCATGAGCCGGGAAGGTCAGTAAACTTGAGGTCTACCATTTTCGCGCCGTTGTCTCTGGCAAATTGGAGGACTTCTTCTGGGGTCATCTATATTGCTCTCCTCTAATGGTTATCCAAGCATCGTTGTTTGGTCTATGGTGGCTTCCGTCGCACACACCAGATTGGCTACTTTGCATAGCTTCAAGCGGCACATTCTAAAATAGTATGTAACTTACCGCACTTTTATATATCATATGACGCTTAAAGCAGAGGTGCTATGGTTACTTTGTGAGAAAATGAACAATCAGATTTAGGCAATTTGCACAAATTGAGCAATAATTTCTCTCAAGAAGAGGTAGCTAAACCCTTCATTTGCAGAATCTTGTCCAAAGGAGTAACATGAATATGGAAATTGCAGAGGAGGAGAATATGAACGTACCACCAGAAGCGAACACCTCTTTTAATGATGACAAGCGTACACATCTTTTACGAGAGGCTGTTCCGACAGTCCCTCTTCATCATACTATTCAGAATAGAAATCCATCCAATCGTAGCCGATGGGTGTTGCCTGTGGTGTTTTTGGCAGGGGTTATTGCAGGTATTGTGATATTGGTACTCTTTCTACTGGCATTTTCATTTGACCGTTCGGTGACGCAAACTCCCATCACGTCATCGAGCGGCTCGATTACCATAGAAATAAGTCGTGCATATATGACATCTTTTATCTCAAAGCAGTTGAAGTCGTCAGGACTACCGGGAAGTATCAGTGGAGACGATCAGGTTGCGATTCTGGGACTCGGTGTGACAAAGCGCATTACGCTTATATTACAGTTGAGCGTTGTGTCCTGTCAACTGCATGTAACGGTTATTCACGCGGACTTAGATGGTATTTCCGTGACAGGATTTGTAGCATTATTCGAGAACGAACTAAATCGCCAAATACAATCGCAACAGAGTGGCTTTCCATCAGGATTTACCTACTGCCTGTCGAGTACACAGACAACTACAGATAATATGTTGCTGAAATATTCGGCAACATCAAATTCATAATCACGAAGGAAGGTAAGCTGTAACCCCACTTCCTTTGTGATTTCCTATATACCTTGAACGTTAACATCGAGTGGAAAGGCTGTAGGCTTCGTCTACCCGTTGTTGCATAGCCCTGTATTCCCACGCATACATCTGGAGTAGCTCAAGGTCGTCGATGGTGTCGATGTCAAACGAGAGGCCGTGACTCTTCTGAATTTTCGTTGGCAAATGCCATTTTGTCGCCTCGTTGAGATAATGCTGTAGGCTATCTTGGCCGAAGACGTAAGGAATGTTGAGTGGGGGATGTACAAGAAGTGCATTTGTTCCTGTTCCTTCTTGCGAAGCAGCAAGAACAACAGGATATTCCTTCGATGCCTCAATCATGGCCTGTATCTCATCGACCTGTAGCAACGGCAAATCGGCGGAAATAGTGAGTAGTCCGACATGTCCTTTATCTACGTCCGGTATCTCAGAAAGTATATGTTGAGCGGCGGCTGTTAATGCTGGATTATGGCCTGGCTGCTCCTCGTTCAATGTCTGCGCTCCCCAACTACGTGCATAAGAGCATACTTCTGCATCGGCACTGACGACAGTGATGTGGATGTCGCTCTCCTGTAGCACCAAAAGGACATGACGAAGCATAGTCAAGACGAGTTGTCTACGCTGTTCGAGGGATAGATATCCCGTGAGACGACTTTTTGCCTGAGTCAATGTTTTCACGGGAATAATAGCTTGGTAGTGCATCGCGTTATTGTTCCAGAACATTCCGTATTCAGTATTATTGTAGTCCTGCCGCCTGTAACACGACTTGTGCAAGTGCTGCTTTTGCTTCGCTGTCACGCATAATGGTGTTGGTAACGACTGTCGGAATACCGAGGTCTTCGATGCGAGTGGCGAGTGCTGCGTCTTGCTCGTCAATGACCATCACATCGAGGAAGTCACGATAACAACGTGCAACACCAACGGCGGAGACTTCCATACCGAGGCCGCTCATCAACTTGTCGGCTGGCCCTTTGATGGGCGCACCACCAACAATGGGACTGACCGCAACAACCATGCCGCTTGCCTCATGGAGCGCATCATGTATTCCCGGTACAGACAGGATGCTGCCGATGCTGACAATGGGATTGCTCGGAGCAATGAGGATGGCATCTGCCTGTTTAATGGCATCGAGAACGCCGGGAGCAGGTTTTGCCTCTTTTGAGTCGACGAAGGCGACATCTTGCACCTCGTCTTCGCAACGACGCTTTACCATGTATTCCTCGAAGTGAAAAAGACCAGCAGGCGTTTGAATATGCGTTTCTATTGTGGAATCGCTCATGGGGAGAACGTGCAAATGCAGCCCCAGTCGTGTGCGAAGGTTATCTATGACCTCGCTCAATGTCTTTCCCTGTCGTAGCAAGTTTGTACGGTGAATATGGGTAGCGATATCACGATCACCGAGCATGAACCAGTCTTCGTTACCGTACTGCGTCAGTTGTTGCATGGTGTTGTAGGTATCGTTTTGAATGCCCCAACCATGTGCTTCATCGACGATGCCTGAGAGTGTGTAAAGGACAATATCGCTATCAGGCGAGACGCGGAGACCATAAAAATCTCTATCATCACCCGTATTCACAATCACTGTAATCTGTTCCTGTGGAACGAGTTGCACAAGCCCTTGCAGAAAACGAGCGGCTCCAACGCCGCCAGCGAGAACAACAATCATACATATACCTCAATCATAGAATACCACCAGGTCACTGAGCGGAAGACGCTCTCGCCGTTTCGGGTCGGCAGCCGCGTATCCAATCGTGATAAGTGCCTGGGGAATAAGTCGTGTGTCTAAGGAAAGCGCATCACAGACGACCTCTGGACAAAAGAGTGGAGCGCACATCCAGCCTGTATCGAGTCCGAGGTCGTAGGCCATGAGCAGCATGTTTTGAATAGCTGCACCGATGCTTTGTATCGCCATCGTCGTCTCATCTGCCTGACGTTGCTCGTCCGGGTAGCGGTCGAGGTCTTCCAGATAGAGACAGGGCAAAATGAGTGCAGGAGCCTTGAGAATGCGCTGACGCGATTTTTCGAGGCGAATGTTAACAACTGCCTCATCTTGACCATCCATTTCAAGATTGCGTTGCCATGTCTCGCCCATACGCTCGGCAAGCAGATGCTTCGATGCAGCCTGTGTCAGAACCACAAATCGCCAGGGTTGTCGTCCGTGTGGCGATGGCGACCAGCGAGCAGCTTCCAGAACTTGTTCCAGAAGTTTCCGTGGTACGGGTCTATCTTGATAGCTACGTACACTACGTCTACTTCGTAGCAACGTGGCGAGGTCGCTGGTTCGCTCCGGGATTGTGGATGGTCGGGTGTCAGAATGTATTGTCACGGTGCATGAGCCTCTTTGCATTGTGCCTGTTTGATTAACGGAACATGTCGGTTGCGCTATCACGGATAAGTTCTTTTGCACTTCCTTCGGCTGGCGTATAGTGATAGCCACGAATAAGTGCAACGGGAACACGATCAACTTTGCCCATTACCAGTTCTGCCGCCGCCGCGAGTTCGTCCGCAACAGCAATAATGCTTGCGTGTAACTCATAGCCGTAGGGATCGTATTGTCCGCGATAATCGGCGAGGGACTGGATGCCAGCGACACCGATTGCCATATTGACCTGCCCTGAACGCCAGGGACGCCCCCATGTATCGGAAATGATAACAGCTATTTCAGTATCTCCACCTGTAAGAGTGTGGAGACGAGTGCGTATCTGTTGTGCTGAACGGTCTGAGTCAACGGGCAAAAGAGCGAGTTGTCGTGCGCCATTGATATTGGACTCATCGACTCCTGCATTGGCACAGATGAAGCCATGCTGCGTTTCGCTAATCAGGACGCCATGATCCATGCGGACGATGCGTTTGCTTTCACGTAACACGACCTCAACATGCTGTGCATCCTTCTTCCATTGTTCCGCAAACATACGAGCGAACTCGGAGGGTTCGATCTCATTAAGATTGACGAGACGCCCTTCTGCCTTCGAGACGATTTTCTGAGTGACCACCAGGATATCACCTTGTTCAAGTGTAAGGTGTTGTGCCTGGAGCGAATCGTAGATGCGTTGAGCGAGGTCTGTATCGGGTGTTATTTCGCCAATATGGGCGATGGGAAATATTCGTAGTTCGTTTGCCATGATGCTCCTCTATACCGTATTATATCCCTTGAAATTTGGTACTGCAAAAATAAAAGTACCAAAGTATTGTGTATGTTACGAGTTGAAACTTCGTAGCAGTGAAAATCGAGTAACTAGTAGACACAACTCTTCCTGAACGAGAGTCATCATTACCATGAAATAGCTCAAGCTTGATTCGTCGTGTTCTCTATATACACGATTTGCTTTCGGCGTTCAGGAACTGCTATGTGTGACACATTTATGACTATAAACGATGACATAGACAAGCGTAAGAACAAATTGACGCTTCCTTTTATTCTCTATGTCGGAAACGAGGAAAAACAATGTCACTTCTCAAGACACTTGGTCATGCGGCAATTGCAAGTATGTTTATTTTCGGTGGGGCGAACGCTTTCAACGAACCCGGTGGACGTGTACAGAAGGTCGAGGATGCAGGTATTCCCCAACCGAGACAGGCGACCATTCTGAATGGTGCTGTCATGGCGGTAGCAGGTACAACGCTAGCATTCGGTATTCTCCCGAAATTGTCCGCCCTGGCACTCATGGGAACGCTCGTTCCAACGACATTTGTTGGACATGCATTCTGGTCAGAAGAGAGTCAGCAAGCACGTGCCACGCAGTTGACGCAATTCTTCAAAAACGCTGCTATGTTTGGTGGCCTGCTACTCGTGCTTACTGAAAAGGATTAGGCGAGTATGGCGGAGGCAGAACAGGAGCAGGGACAGAACAAAGTTGCA
>DAIQNC010000116.1:8371-8849 GCA_036788655.1 Ktedonobacteraceae bacterium | reverse complement strand
GATACCGGTATACGGAGAGTAGGAAACAAGATTGGCAAGAAACTCAGTGTAGGAGGCATGTTCGATCCAGAACATATTCACTGGTATGAAAAGTTTTTCCTCGATTTAGAAGATGGAAGAAGAGTTCTCGGAACCTGTGGCGTAAGACAATTAGCGAGCGAATACTCAGGCGAAGGGACACCGAACTACATTGTGGTAAATGTCCCTCCCGCTCATGGAATACGCTATGCCTTTCACCTGCTTGACCCCACACATGCCGATATATGGGTAAGAAAGGCAAAACAGGTGGTGTATGGACTGCTACCTAATATTTCTCCAACCGTTAGAACGTGGACCTATAAACAAGGAATCAGTCAAACTTCTCATAACACTTCTCACGGAGTATGGGTACTTATGTCTAAGCGGAAGGTGAAGCTTTTGTGAGATGAGAGAACGAGACGCTACCACATCTCTTTCAACAGTGCCTCAATCTCATCTG
>DAIQNC010000116.1:0-8308 GCA_036788655.1 Ktedonobacteraceae bacterium | reverse complement strand
CCGGTATGCCTACGTCACGCAGTCGTTGGGGAAGGCCAAGCTGTGCAATGAGGCCACTTACGGCATCAGCGGCAGCATTGGCTATCTGTACGCTATCGAGGTCTTCGGGAAGCAGTCCTATGGCCTGTGCAATTTTATCAAGTGGAGCAGTGTAGATGGGTGCAAAGGCTCGCATAACGTGTGGAAGCGTGATGCATGAGGTGATGCCATGTGGTACATCGTAGCTTGCACCAATGCGGCGTCCGAGGTTGTGACTCAGGCCCATCGATGTATTCACCTCGCCAAAGAAGCTCATCCATGCAGCAAGTTGAAGTTCTGTACGTGCATCGAGGTCGTCGGGATGAGCTTTCGAGTGTGGAAGGTAGGTGAAGAGTTTGCGGATAGCTTCTAATGCCAGGACATCGTTGATGGGATGAAAGCCGGGGGCGTAAAGCGACTCAACAGCATGGTCGAGGGCGCGTATACCGCTTGAGAGCCAGAGTTGTTCCGGTGTGGCAAGTGTCAGGCGAGCATCGAGAATAACGCTACGTGGTGTCACCTGTGTATGGGCAAAACCACTTTTCATCTTCGTCTTTTCATCGGTGACGCCAACAAGATGCGAAAACTCTGCCGCTGAAAGCGTTGTGGGAATGGCGATATGGGGCAGAAATGTTCCCTGCTCACGTGCAAGAGCCATAGCAACGGCTTTAGTTGCATCAATTGGACTACCCCCACCAACACTTACCAGCACATCCGCATTGAGGGTTTGTGCCTGCTCTGTTGCCTGTGCAATGTCGCTTTGTGGCGAATGCTGGCGAATAGCGGAGAATGTTCCGACATGAAGTGAGCCAAGTGCCTGTACCACGTTCGTCACCACATCGCTTTGTGTCATCAATGAATTGCCAGTAATGATGAATACACGCTTGCTACCGATGCGCTTCACTTCATCTGCAAGTAGACGCAGACTATCAACTCCGAAGAGGATATGTTCTTGTGGAAGAAAGAAGTATTCACCCTGTAACGTGCTTGCTGGTGTTGACATAGCAATTGCTCCTCGTGATATATGATGATATATGTTATCACATAGCATTATTTGCGAATATGGAGAAGAGTACCTTATTATTGAGCAGGAAAGAGCGTCAACTGTTCAACCTGTTCGCGTACAGGGGCGAAGCTTTTGCGATGATGAGGTGTTACTCCATGTTCTTGTAAAGCTGCAAGGTGCATGGCGGTTCCATAGCCCTTATGTTGTGCAAAGCCATATTGAGGATAGTGTTCGTGGAGTTCAACCATCATATGGTCACGTGTCACCTTTGCGATAATCGAGGCTGCGGCTATTGAAAGGCTGATAGTATCACCTTTGATGATGGAGCGTTGTGGGAGTGCGATGTCTTTGAGGAGTAGGGCGTCGTGGAGATGGAGAAAGGGAAGAAATAGCATCACGCATCGCTTGTTTTGTTGCCTGGAGTATATTGCGTTCGTCTATGAGTTCGACGGAGCCGACACCTACACCAATAGCGAGAGCGTGTTGATGAATTACATCGTAGAGCCGTTCACGGGTCGATGCGGAAAGTTGTTTTGAGTCGTTGACCCCTTTGAGTTGTACATATAAATGTGAGGAGTCGGCTTCAAGAGGGAGCATAACGGCGGCAGCTACGACTGGCCCGGCGAGACAGCCGCGCCCGGCCTCATCGAGACCCGCGATGTAGTAATGACCCTGTGAAAACAGGGTCATTTCTTCTGAAAGCGTGGGACCACCTTGTAGAATAGGTAGTGTATGTGAGCTATCCGAGTTATTCGTTCGCATTGCTCGTCGCCGTCGTATCTGTCGTGGTAGAGGCGGGAGTAGATGCAATTGGTGCTCTGGCAGCAGCTTTCGCGGCTCGTGCAGCTTCCTCGGCAGCAATTTGCTTGCTGGTCTTGGGGCGCAGTTCTTTCAAACGTGCAGCCTTACCAGTCAAGCCACGTAGATAGTACAGTTGTTTGCGGCGTACACGTGCGTGTCGCAGAACATCGATCTTCTCAAGACGAGGTGAGTTAACGAGGAAGGTACGCTCCACGCCGACACCGTTGGTGATGCGGCGTACTGTGAAATTGCGGTTCACACCACCGCCACGAAGACGCATGACAACGCCCTCAAACGGCTGGAGACGCTCTTTGTTTCCCTCGACAACGCGGACTTGCAAACGCACTGTGTCGCCAGATTGAAGCTCTGGTACATCTTTTTTTAGTTGAGCACTTTCAACGGCAGCCAGAAGAGCCTGACCTGCTGGCTTCGTGATAGCTCTCTTATCAGCTTTGTCAGCCATCCCTCAAAATCCTCCTGATGCGTTCAATACCTGGCTAACGAAAAGCTATGCCAGAGCATACTGGACGCGGAAACCTACTTAGCGTTAAGCTGCTTCATCAAGCGTGATTTGCGACGAGCAGCGTTGTTCTTATGAATGACACCTTTTTTAGCGGCACGATCCAGTTCGCTTACGGCGAGACGCACTGCTTCCTGTGCATCCTCGGTGGCGATGGCTGGTGAGACAATCGCGGTACGCGCCTTTGTGACCTGTGTTCTTACGAGTGATTTAACACTGCGATTATGTGCGCGGCGTTTCTTTTCCTGGCGCACACGCTTCTCAGCAGAGGCGTTATTGGGCATGTGGTTTTTCAATCCTCCCCGGACATCTGCCCATTCCTATAAACTGGAGCGATACATCATCAGGCTCTACTTCGAGCGATACATCGCGTATCTACGATATGAGCGATGTATCGTGTATTTTACGATAAGAGTGATGAGTCGCATATCTACAGTTGGCGCAATGACTTACGCATCTACAGACGGGCTTTAATCAATAAAAATGCCGACTCTCTGTCGGTTTGAATGCCAGAAGATTATAGCAGAAGTCCTATCTATCTGTCAAACGCTATGAGACTCTTTAACCCTTTCGTAGAATGCCGATTTATCGGTTGCGTACTTTAGCCAAAGCAACGCAACCGATAAATCGGCATTCTACGAATAAATTAGTACAGGATGGCGGCTGTGCCATAGGTGGTATTGTTGTAGAGCCAGCCAGCATCGGTAGGTTGCATGTTGATACACCCGTGACTACCTGTGCCAGCAAACGCCTCACCGCCTGGATCGTAGTGTGGAAAATTGTTGCCCACACCGTAATAGGTGCGCCACCAGCTATCGTGGAAGAAGTAGCCATCGGCACGATATTCCATTGCATACTGGATATTCGTATTGGGATACCAGAACGCTGACCCCTTCGGCTCGCTCGATTTGAAGACGGTTGGTGACTCGCGGTCGAAGATGTGCCAGAAACCCGGAGGCGACGGTTTGGCGAATTGCCCTGACACAATCTGGAATGCCTTGACGAGTTGTCCATTGTTGTAGACACGTGCGGTCTGCTCGACGAAGGAAACGACGATAACCATACCCTGTGTCGCACCATAATACTGCATCATTTGCGCATCTGTCGCGTGAGGCTGATTCCAGGGCGTTTTGTCAGCATAATCGGCTTCCATTGCCTTGAGACTTGTCATATATTGATTCGTCATGTCGATAGCGGCCTGATAATCGTCGGCAGTCTGAGCGGATTGAATAGCATTATCGACATCGGAGCCAAAGCCCTCAGCCTGATCGTACTCGTAATCCAGCGCATACGTGTTCCCATCGTAGGAATCGCGATACTGGTTCGCTTTGCCCCATGCGTTGACTTCCTGATGGAACTGATTTGCCAGATAGGTCGCCTCACTCTGCATGACGGGAAGCTGAACAGCATTTACATCTGTGTCGATTTGCGAGGATACCTTGAGGAAATCCGTGAGCGAGTGAGCATTATGAAGTGCAAGCTGGTCGGCATCCAAACGCTGCTGATACGTCGCAGTATTTACCCCATATTGTTTCATCTGGTTGATAGCACTACTCAGTTGTTTGAGCTTTATGGCCCCGACATAAGGAATGGCCTGTGTCGAGAAGGCCGTCGTCTCCTGTAACTGAGTGTTAATCAGGTCGAGGAGTTGCGAATAATCCTGGGCTGAGGCCGCTGTACGGAACGACTGAAGGTCTATCTGTACTTCCTGATTCAGTGCGGTGACATTGAGATGTGATGCCTGTAACTGGGTGATAGTCGCCTTCAACGAGTTCAATCCATCGTTTGCTGGCCCCATCAAGCGCAATGCCTGTGTCGATTGTTGGACACTCGCAGTAATTTGAAGGAAGTCTTTCGGGTATTGTGCCTTTGCCTGTAATTTCTGATCCTGGGTCAACTGATTGGCGAAGGTTTTGGCCTCGACAAAGCCCTGAGACTGACGCTCTGCCAACACACTCTCGAATGTTTGCATGTCGAGCGTAAGCTGGTAGTCCGACTGCTGCGATGCCTGACTGATGACGCCACGAGCTTGCACCGTGAGCATCTGATAGCGTTGTGCCAGGTTTGTGTAGTAGTCGGTGGCGGGCTGGTCATTGATGAAGGTAAGCGGTGCGCTTGTGCCACTCAACTTCGCTTCCTGCTGCTGAATAGGATGCAACATACTCGCAGGTACACCAATTGTCTGAGCCTGTGAAATAACAGTATCAAGTGCTGTCTTGTCCTTGAGAGCCAGTTGCTGTGCCGATGAACTGCTACCACAGGCACTTAGAGAGAGCATCAAGAGAAGGGCAAGGAGAAAAGGTGAGATAAGCGATATTTTTTTTCTATTCATTTGCATTGGTGGAAGGTGCATCATATCAGTAGAAGCCTCCCTATTTCTAAGGTGAAAGTACGTTATATTGTGAGATGAGCCATACTTGAATAAACGTTGCAGACGGATACTTCGTCTCTAGTGTACATCGGTTAGCACTCACAAAAGTAACATCTACTTACAAATGGACAGTGACACTATCGAGAACGGTGTAGGGACAGATTCATCACGCCCATGCATATGATTATGGTCGGTCGCACGGACGTGATGAATCTGTCCCTACACTGTGTATGCTACAAGTTATGATAATGCCTGTTCAAGGTCGGCGAGCAGGTCTTCGCTGTCTTCGATACCTACAGAGAGACGCAGCAGGGTGTCAGTGAGACCACGTGCCTCGCGGATTTCGCGTGGGATGGAGCCATGTGTCATCGAGGCAGGATGGCATACCAGCGACTCGACACCGCCGAGGCTTTCGGCGAAGGTGAAGACTTTGAAGCGACGCACAACTTCATCGACATCGGCGGCAGTTCCCTTGAACTGGAATGAGACCATACCACCGAATCCACTCATTTGCCGTTTAGCTAGCTCATAATCGGGATGTGTTGAGAGACCGGGATAATAGACGCGCTCGACACGTGGATGTTCCATCAGGAAACGAGCGACGGCATCTGCGTTGGCGGCGTGTTGGCGCATTCGCACGGCGAGTGTTTTGACGCCGCGTAGCGTGAGCCATGTATCCATCGGCCCAGGCACGGCTCCTGCTGCATTCTGATGGAATTTGAGTGCCTCGTATACCTTGTCGTCGTTCATCACAACCGCACCGCCAACGACATCACTGTGACCGTTGATATATTTCGTCGTGCTGTGCAAGACGATATCTGCGCCGAGCGAGAGTGGTTGCTGGAAGTAGGGACTTGAGAAGGTGTTGTCTACAACAAGCAAAATGTTGTGGCGATGAGCTACCTCGGCAACGGCGCGAATATCGACGAGGCGCAGTAGTGGATTCGTTGGCGTCTCAACCCAGATGAGCTTTGTAGTTGGACGTATCGCCTGTTCGTAATCGCCGCCGAAGGGAACATAACTGGTCTCGACATTGTAGCGGCTCATGATGCGCTCGAACATGCGGTAGGTTCCACCATACAGGTCGTCGCAAGCGATGATATGGTCTCCAGCATTAAGTAGGCTCAAAACGGCACTCTCCGCCGCCATGCCAGAGGCGAAGGCAAGGCCATACTTCCCATTTTCAAGTGCTGCGATACATGCCTCTAACGCACTACGGGTCGGGTTGCCTGTTCGTGCATATTCATAGCCTTTATGCTCACCCATACCCGTTTGTGCATAGGTCGATGTCTGGTAAATGGGGGTCATAATCGCACCCGTCGTTGGATCCGGTTCCTGCCCCGCGTGAATTGCTTTTGTTGCAAACTTCATAAAAGTACCTCTATACAGATATATATGTTGCGATAAGATTGTTCTATTCTACTCCTATATATAGGAAAGAGATAGAACGTAGGAAATATTCCTACTGTACAGTTGTGTTTCAAGGGAACTTCGTAGAACCCGATTTATCGATAGGTTCAGGACAAACCTATCGATAAATCGGGTTCTACGAAGTTCCCGAAATCGATTGTCAAGTTTATTATCATGTACGCCTCGCACGAAAGAAATTTGTGGCATTATGCCAAATTAATTCGTTGTAACATATGTTCACTATTTCATTCTCGTGTTGTTACTTTGCCATTCATCAATAGCAGAGGTAATGATATATACTGTATGACAGAAAAGATGCGTCTATTCGCTTTTTGAGCATATATTCAGGAGCCTTATGAACAATTTCATCACGGAGTCGCAGGCAGTCTCGAATACTTCTCATATAAAACAGCAGCCACGCATAGGGGTATTGCTTGTACATGGCTTGAACGGAAGCAAGCGCGATATGGAAGAATTGACGATGGAATTTTTGGAGCAGGGGATAATCGCGGAGAATATGCTGTTGCCGGGGCATGGAAGCCAAGTGCGCGAAATGCTCTCAATTGGATGGACAGAGTGGGCAAAGGCGGTGAGCGATGAGTTACGCGCCCTCAAGCAGCGATGTGACATTGTGTTCCTGGTAGGGCATTCGCTCGGTGGTGCGCTCTGTCTACATGTCGCAGCGAATGAGCAGGTAGCAGGTGTCGTTGCGATGTGTGCGCCTATTCGGATGCCGACGTGGATGGCTCCTGCTGTGCGCCTGACACAACGTTTTACACCTATTGTGCCAACATTACGTGAGGATATTCATGACCCGGTAGGGCGTCGTCGCTATGCACGTGAGTCCTATCGCTGGACGCCGATGGCTCCCGTTGCGAGCATGTTGAAGTTTTTGCCTGAACTGCGAACGGAACTTGCACGTATTACTGTACCTGTTCTGGTCATGGTTTCACAACATGATCATGTCGTTCCGGCACGTGATGGACGTGAAATCTATCATCTGTTAGGGTCAAGAGAAAAGTTTCTTGTGACATTCCATCGCTCATTTCATGTCATCATGAAGGATCATGACCGCGAAGAAGTGTTCACTAAGGCTATCGAGTTCGTGCGAAAATATGCAGCTACTGCGGCTTATCACGCACAACCAGATATATCTCATCAAAGCGCATAAAAATAATTATACAAATAAGGGCAGGTAAAAGAGAAGCGTTATGCAACAAGTGAGTAGTCCCCCACCGATAAAAGATGAATTAGCACCAGTCGAGAGACCACAACCTCACTCTTCACGACAATCTCGTATGAGTGTCTTCGCTTTTCTGACTCTCATTTGCTTGCTCACAGTCTTTTTTGCTGGTTTATCGTTACAAACTGTTTCTCATTTACATACGCAACGAGCCACACGTGTTGGTGCGACACGTACTGTGGGCCAGACCAGAAGTACACCTGATGTACCACCGCTGGTTGTTCCCGGCGCAGCTATCGCTCCTAAGTTAACACTTTCCACGCAACAACATCTCGTCTATGAGGAGACAAATGGCATTTTCGTCACCTCTACGCTTGATGGCACTGCTCAACAAATTGCGACCCCTGGCTATATCTATAATCGTGCGATACCCTCGATTGTGACACCGACGGGTCAGTTGCTCTATAGTGGCGATGGTCTCTGGCTCACAGACCTATTCAATGGAGCGGCAAAACAAATCGCTACACTACCCCCCGGACAGATAATTACCTCGCTTGCTTTAAGTAGCGATGGTTCAACAGTGGCATGGAGTACGGAACCAATCGACGGTATCGGCAATGCAACCATCTATGCCGGGCCATTGGAAGAATCGACCATTATTTATACGCATGATGCCACCGATTGTCCCTGCTATCGCGTGTTCTCATTTTTAGAGCAAGAGTCACCGCAAGATGCAACGAGCGATACCATGCTCTTGCTCACCGATGACCGGGGCGATCATCACTCGGTTCAATATGGACTCTGGACGCTCAATCTCGCAGATGTGCCGCTTGAGACGCCACAACCACTGCTTGATAGTGACGCGCCTCAAGGTCCACTTGCGCTCTCACCTGATGGAAAAACATTGCTCTATTCTTCCTATCAGGGTGTTGTGCCAACGCCCAATGATGGCAGTGTGCCTTCGGATGTTCAAGGTCTGAATTATGCGAATAGTTTGAG
>DAIQNC010000115.1:0-8857 GCA_036788655.1 Ktedonobacteraceae bacterium | reverse complement strand
AGCATTGGTAGGAAACGATGTTCTGGCATAGTCAAAGAAATTGCGTTATCCGATGCTGGTTGTTCAGAGAATACTCCATCTTTTTCGGGGGATTGATAATGTGCGATTGCCTCGGCAAGGGCATCTTTTTGGGAATTTCCTACGACAATATCAACTCCGGGCAGTGCCGCGACTGCTGATGGATTGAGTTCGGCGTAACATCCTGTGACGACAAGCAACGAGTCAGGATGGCGGCGATGCGCCTGTGAGATGAGCGCACGTGAACTGCGATCACCCATGTGTGTGACCGTGCAGGTATTGACGATGTAGACATCC
This sequence comes from Ktedonobacteraceae bacterium, assembly GCA_036788655.1. Classification (GTDB taxonomy): domain Bacteria; phylum Chloroflexota; class Ktedonobacteria; order Ktedonobacterales; family Ktedonobacteraceae; genus JBBQVS01. The sequence continues at coordinate 8,542 of DAIQNC010000115.1, read as the reverse complement.
GCGTTCTCGTTGAAGTCGCGTTGTGTAAAGCCTGCATGACACATCTGCTCACTGATAGCTTCACTATCAGCTTGATTGACTTTACAGCCGAGTGTCGTTACCGCGAATGTACGTTCAGGATGAGGTATGTTCACTAATTCAGTCATATTGCTTGCTATTTTCTGACAATCTTGTGTTGTGGTAGAGGCGGAAGCATCGTTTCGAGCAATGTTTTCTGCATATATGGCAAGGCAAACCAGATGCTACCGACGCCAAAGAGTGTTCCCGTTATCACACGTAACACCCACGTACTTTCACGCAAACCGAACATCTGTGTTGTACCGTCCCAGGCCATCGGCAGAATCATGAGAATCCAGAGCCACCAGGGAATACCGGGAAGTCGTTTCTTACTTAATGTGAAAATCAGACTCATAATGAACATAGAACTGTAGATGGAAAGGTTACGCGCACAGAGGCCAAGCTGATGTCCAAAGATGTAAAACGAATGTGAAGGAATTTGAGCGCAAACATAGTGTAATGAATAAAAAAGTGGTTTGGCTATGCTGTCGAGTCCAAAGTAAGAAAGAAATGGAATAGAGATAGCAACTGCAACAATAATGCCCAGAAACGCTGTGACGATAGTTGCCCACTGCTCAGTGAGAAAGTCTCCCAGCCACTGAAAAAAGCCTCGACGTACAGGCTGTTTTGTACTTCCTATAGCCATCGGATTATGTGGTTCATGAACGGAAATATGTGATTGTGAGAATAGAGACATAACAATCCTCTTCACAGAAATTGGAATGCAATAAGCGTATAACTACTATAAATGCTACTCAAAAGCATTCAAAAGTTCGTTGAAATCAATTCTGCCTTCGATGGTTTTTGTACCATCTATAATGATAACGGGAATACGATAACGATATTGCTCAAAGAGTTCGGGCGTACTACGGATATCTGTTTCAGTCAACTCGTATTCATGCTGTTCCGCGATGTCATCAAGCATATTCCGTGCGTCATCGCAGAGGTGACAGCCAGCTTTTGTATAGAATGTGACATGCGGAACAGATTTCCGTTCTTCAACAGCTTTTTCATTGGATGACATAGCACTTTTCCCTTTGCGCTAATCGTAGCATATTCTGGGAAAATTGTCACTTGTCCAGGCCAAATCGAGCTACATGTTAGATTGACACGGCTCATCTTGACAACAGAAGAAAAATAGTTTAATATTTCAACATAAGCTGAAACATTGGAATAAAAGGATTGAAAAATACAATGACAACGATAGAAGTGACCGATTCGATGCTTATTGTTCATGTAGAAGGCTTTGACAAGATATTGGCATTAAAGAGCCAGCTTCAAGTACCACTTAGCCATGTGATAGATGCGGAAATAGACCCGAACATTGGAGAAGAGTTTCGTCGTTTATTCGTAGGCATAAAGGCTCCGGGTACAGGTCTTGCTGGTGTTGTTCGCGCTGGTACGTGGTATACAAGTGAAGGGAAGGTGTTCTGGGACATCCATCATCCAGAGAACGCTATCACGATTCATCTAGCGGACGATGATTACAATAAACTGTTGATCGAGGTAGCCAACCCTGCTGAGGCTGTAGCGGCAATTCGAGAAGCTATTCATCGTCGGTAATTTCGTAGGGACCGATGTATCACGTCCGATGCACAGTATTAAAGGTAAAGGCGCATCGGACGTGATACATCGGTCCCTACAAGATTATCAATCATTTATCCATTTGTGTAGTCATAGAAGCCCTTGCCGCTTTTGCGACCATACATACCAGAGATGACCATACGGCGTAGTAGCGGTGGTGGTGCATAGAGAGGGTCTTTATACTCATTATAAATCGCCTCAGCCGCCCACATCGTTGTGTCGAGTCCCACGTAGTCGAGCAGGGTGAACGGCCCCATTGGATAGCCACAACCGAGCTTCATCGCGGTGTCGATATCGTCGCGTGTTGCCATGCCGTTCTCTAACATACGGATGGCGGCGAGCAGATAGGGGATGAGTAGGAAATTGACTATAAAGCCAGCGGTATCCTTTGCCAGAACAGGTGTTTTGCCAAGCGATGTAGCAAATTCCCTCACCGTTTCAATCGTTTCGTCCGATGTGGAGATGGTGCGGACAATCTCGACTAGTTTCATTACAGGGGCTGGATTGAAAAAGTGAAGACCACATACTTTATCTGGACGTTTTGTGACCGCTCCCATCTGTGTCACATTCAACGACGAAGTATTAGAGAGTAAAAGTGCTTCTGGTTTGAGAATGTGGTCAAGCGCAGGAAACAGACGTAGTTTCTCTTCCATGTTTTCGATAACCGCCTCAATCACGAGGTCACAATCGGCGAGGTCTTCCATATTCAGCGTACCTTGTATGCTCTTGTGATAGGTATCGACCTGCGACTGTGTGATTTTGCCCTTGCTTGCCATCGTATCCCACGCAGTGTAAATGCGTGCCATGCCCTTATCAAGTAATTGCTGATTGACCTCACGGACGATGGTTTCGTAGCCAGATTGGGCGCAGGTTTGCGCGATGCCGCCACCCATCAATCCGCAGCCGATGACTCCGACTTTTTTGATAGTCATACTTGTAACTCCTTTGTTACTTTTCTTCGATGAATTTCTGTATTGCTTGCAATGGTCCTTTGTCCGCTTGCAGGACAATAGTGTAATGATTCAGTTCGGGATAGTTAACCAGTGTGCATTGTGGTAACTCGCGTTGTGCCTGTTTTGCAGACGCTTCTGGGAGTAACTGGTCGTTGTCTGAGAACATGCCCTGTCCTGCTCGTAGAAGTAGCGTTGGCACGGTGACATGCGCCCATTGCTGTGCAGAGGCTGCTTCCGGGTAACGTCTCCCTTCCTCTAAGATGGCTTCACGTGAGGCTTTAGCAACGACGGAGCCATCGCTATTGTGAATAACGTCATGCTGGAAATACGTCTCTACATAAGCGTTCCAATATGGTCCCAGGAATGGAGCCGCTTTGAGTGCATTTGTATAGGTTTCAAAGGAAGGAATGGGTGTACCAAGACGACTAATAGCTGCGGTGAGCCATGCAGGTTGCTCTTCTGGTGTACTCCAGGGTAGCGGTGCGCCAGCATCTACCAGAATAAGTTTGCTCAACTTATCGGGATAGTGTGCTGCGAAATACAGTGATATGAGTGCGCCAAGCGAGTGACCGATGAGAATAGGAGCCTCTATCTGCAACTCGTCGAGCAGTGCTGCAAGGTCTGCCGTGTGAATGGGAACGCTATACCCCTCTTCCGGTTTGTCGCTGTCACCACGTCCACGTAAGTCGTAGGCGAAAACACGCCGCTCATGTGAGAAGGTATCTGCAATGATTTGAAAGAAAAAGGCGTTCGCCGTCAGCCCATGGACACAAACGATAGGCGGCCCTTTGACATCGCGCTCACCCCATTGAATGACGTGAATTGTCGTATCATCCGCGATGACAAATTCATCGCGTACTGGCTGTACCTGTGCTGTCTGCATAATCTACTCCTTGCTGCTCAAACTCTTGCCACTTAGCGAACGTCGATGCAAGCCACGGCCCTGCCTCTCGAATACGCTGTCCCGTTGGACGCCACGATTTTTGCTGATTTCGCGCTGAGACATGAGGCCAAAAAATCTCTTGAATGACGCGAAAGTAGGCTTCATTTTGTGGCTCGAAGAGAAATGCTTTCTCAGGCTCCAGGTAAAAATAGTATCCTTTTGAGGCATACCATGCCCGTATGTCATCCTGCGACTGCACTACTTCGGCACATAGCTCTTCGCACAGGTCAAGCTGATGTTGTGGAAGTGGGCCAAAGGGAAAGCAATGAAGATGGGCGTGAAACACTGTCTGGTGAAAGACCCCATGCTCCCAGAAAATGGCCGGGTCATAGTATCGTTGGAAAAATCGTTGCACTTCGTGTTTGAGAGCAAACAATTCTTCATCAAGCGAAGCTGGCACATCGCCATAGCAAGCATAATGTGCTTTCGGCATGATAAGCACATGGCCTTCGACAAGTGGTGCGTGATCGACGACGAGACGCAGATTTGTTGTCTCTTTTAGAATATAAGCTTCGATGTCGGAACGTTGACAGAATGCACATTGTAAGGGTGTCGGCTCTACATCCGAGGAGACGCTGCTCCTATCCTGCATAGGATAGCTCCTTCTTTCAAGGGAAAATGTGGTGTTATGATGAATGCTACGAGTTTAACGAGGCGAGAAGTATTAGCCCGCATGTTTGAAACCAGCTTCATTCATGGTAAGTGGTTGTCCTTCACCGAGCAACCCGACATCCACAACTTCTGCCAGAATGACTGTTGAGTCCCCTGCTGGCATGGACTGACGAACTTCACATGCGACCCAACTGAGCGCATCCTGTAAAATGGGATATCCAGCTTCGTTTAGTGTATGTGGTATGTTCTCAAGTTTGTCTGGAAATTTCACCGCTGTTTTGCCAAGCGCACCTGCGAGTTCACGCTGCCCGGAGCGCAATACATTTACCGTGAACTTTTTACTGTCGAGTATCATCGGTAGTGATTTCGAGTCGTTTTCTACTGAAAGGACGAGCAAGAGTGGCTCGAACGAAACCTGAGAGAGCCAGTTTGCTGTGAAGGCATTGACAACGTTATTATCGACGCACATCACCACATATAATCCGTAGGTGAACTGGCGAAGAACTTGCTTTTTGGTGGCAGTATCCAAGTCGCTACTCCTTATTTTAAAACATCAAGCGTATGCATGGTTTGTGTCCTATATGCAAGGTGCTTGCTTACAGGGACATATCCGATTATAGCATATCATGCTTGTAGAAGTATGTTTGTGTGACTGATTGTATCCATTGAATATGGCTATATCGTATCGTGAGATGTCAATGTTACACATGATGATGCCCAAAAATGCTATAGTCTATAAAACTATTAGACACATCGCACATTCTGTGAGATACTCAACCGTACATTCATTCATGTACGTACTCGGAGGTTCGCATGGCTTCACCGTTTTCACCTGACCAGTCTGTATTTCCCTGTCAACGGTGTGGTTCACCACTTTTTCCACAAGAAACACGTTGTCGAACCTGTGGCTATGTGCAGAACTTTTCGCAGCAATCAATGCCAAGAGGACAATCTGAGTTTCCCTTTTACGCTACGAATTCTGCCACATCAACTACACAGGGGCAGTCTTCATCTCAGCAAAATAACACTGAACAAAAACAGTATAAAGGCTTATTGGGGAGATATGCAGGAGGGGCATCCTCGACTCAGGATACGCATAGTGTAAATCAAGGATGGCAGACTCAACAGCGATTTGGAGAAGCAGCCTCTTCCTTTACTCAGTCTCCACAAGCACCATTTTCTCAAAGTAGATCAGATAATCTCTGGCAATCACAACCGTTTGCTACACAGCAACAGAACAATGTTCCATTTGCTCAACAAGCTCAACCATCGTGGAGCCAGTCACAACAATCCTTCATGAATGAAGGAATAAGCCATGCACAACAGCATCAACCTGTCATGCCTCGCAAACAACGACCTAAGACGGGAATGATAGCAGGGATTGCACTTTTAATCCTTGCTCTTATTGGTGGAAGTACCGTTGGGTATCTTTACTTGAAAAAACATACTGCTGTTGGTGGCACTACTACCAGTGCAAATGCAACGCATTCGGTAGCTACAACGCCAACGACTCCCCCATTGTTTTCTGATACCTTCGCTGACAATTCGCATCAATGGAATTTGCAAAGCTATCCAGGTCAGTTCTCTGTATCGGTTCAGAACAGTGCCTTGAAGATGGAAAGCGATAACAACAAGCTTCTGTGGGAACTTGTGCCAGGTCAACAAGCATATGGGAACTTTCAGCTTTCGGTTGATGCTGTGCTATCGAAAGGCGCACAGGAGAATGGTTATGGCGTGTATTTTCGTGGCGGTCTCGATCAAACAGGTGCGCTTACGACCTATTATCGTTTTGAACTCTATGGAGATGGTACGTTTGCCCTTTTCAAATCGGGTACGGATGCAAATGCGGCTCCAACACGCTTAGTCGATTACACGGCAACGTCTGCCATCAAAAAGCAGGGAACGGTAAATCATATTACCATTCTTGTGCGAGGCCAGACGTTGCAATTAAATGTCAACGGTTTTGTGTTGAGTACAGTAACTGATGCAAGTTATACAAGTGGTTCTATTGCCTTGTTTGTCTCGAATTTGCAAAATGCACCTGCTGGAGCGCAAGTGCAATTCTCGCATCTCGCAATCTATCCAGCCTGATTATTACTCGCCTTTCTTTTGCAGATGTAACCTCTATGCTCAAACATGCATCAAGTTAGCAGTTCTTAACCTGCTTTTTTCTCCCCCCTGAAAATCCACTGAATACCATATTTATCAAAAAACTGCCCATATGTTCCAAAAGGCATTTCATGTAAGTCTTGAAACCGTTCCTTGTTTGCTCCTTCTGAGAGCTTGTCAAACACTGCTGTCAATTCGTCATACGTTTCTCCAATGACAAATATGGCAGACATATTCCCTCGTACTGGTTCCAATGCTGGAGATGCCATCCAGTCTGTCGCTGATATATCAATAGCACCGCTTTTGAGATGGGCGTTGATAATTCGGTTGTGCTTTTCTGGCGGGAACTGGTCTTTCATTGGAGTGTTACCAAGTTTAGTAAGCGTTAACTCTCCGCCAAGACACTGCTGGTAAAAAGTCATTGCCTCAGCGCAGTTGCCGTCAAATAAAAGAAATGGCGTACAATGTAACATACGATAATATCATCCTTTCTTTGAGTACAAACAGTATCGCTCGGCTTATCTTGTTGAAAGACTTTCATTGGAGTATGCCAGCGTCCCGAATGGATGGAGTCAAACACCTTTCAACCAGTTGTACCAAGAACTTTTCTGACTCTATCTCGTTGGAGTATAAAGTGGCGTCTCCTTATTACTAAGAGGCAGTGATAATACGTGCGTAAGTAGCAGGATCAACGTTGCCCCCACTGACAATGCAGCAGACACGTTTTCCAGCGAAGCGTTCGGGTTGTGCGAAAATAGCCCCTATGCTGAGTGCGCCTGTTGGTTCAACTTTCAGATTGACGTAGCGGAAACAATGCTGCACCCCTGTATTGATAAGCTCATCGGATACCTCGATGATGTCGGCAAGACCCGGCTGTAGAATTTCCCAGTTGAGTTTGCCGAGGCTAATGGTACGGGCACCATCAGCAATGGTTGCCGGCTCATGCTCGTTGCGTAGCAGTTGCCCACTCTTCAAGGAACGTGCGGCATCGTTTCCCAGAAGCGGTTCGGCACCGATAATCTCTGTTGATGCATTCAAATAGTCGCGAGCGATGACGATACCGGAAGAGAGACCACCACCTCCGATAGGGACGATGATAACGTCGAAGTTTGCCGCCTGTAAAATTTCTTTACCAAGCGTCGAATTGCCAGCGACAACGCGATAATCGTCATATGCCTGCGCCTGAAATGCGTCGGGTCTATCCGCAAGCAACTGAGCAACTCGTTCGGCGCGGCTTATCGTTCGCACGTCGATTAAATCGGCGATACCACCATACGACTGCACCGCTGCGACTTTGACTTGTGCGGATGTGTCTGGCATGACGATGGTACAGTGTTTCCCCAATAGCTTGCTTGCATAGGCTACGGCCTGACCGAAATTTCCCGATGATGCCGCCACAATTTCATCCTGTGGAACGTTGGAGAGTAGATTGTAAGCAGCGCGAAACTTGAAGCTGCCTGTATATTGAAACGTCTCCGTAGCGATAGTTACGTCGCACTGAAAGCGTTCGGACAGTGCTGGACATGGGCATGGAAGTAGCGTTGTGGGACGAATATGAGATGGGAGTGTTTCCCAGGTGGTTGTGATATATTCGTTTGTAAGTGCTGGTGCAGCCTCATATTGATGTATAGTCATGAACTGGCTCCTGAAAGATAGTTGTTTGAACTGCTAATTATTGTATCATGTTCGTATCCCATTTCTGACATTGGATTATCACTTCCTCGCTCGATTGAGCCAGTGGATGGTCGGAAACCGAGGAGCATACGTAGCGTGAACTATCATGTGCGAGCCTCTAGCTTCTCGTGTTCACGTGAGAGAAGTCCCACATCCGAATATCAGCAGCACGATGGGATTTACTCTTGTGGGAATGTCGCTTGCCTCATGTGCCGAGAGAGAAACAGAAATCCGGTGATTACAAGCAGGCCACTCCACACGATGCCCACGGTCGGTAAAACTCCCAGATGCTCTAGGCTCAGTCCGAGTGCGGAGGAGCCGATGGTGAGGACGCTGAACAAGATCAGGCGATAGAGGCTACTGACACGGCCTTGCAGAGCATCTGGTACGACAGCCAAGCGATAACTGTCCATGAAGACAGCACGGACCGAGTCGGAGAGTGCGATGCCCGCGAAAATGGTTCCCAATAGCAGTGGCGTCGTGATGAAGCCATAGAGAGGCCAGAGCACCACGAACACGATCAGGGTACAGCCCAACGCTGTGCCAAAGTGTATGTGCCGCCGCAAAGGTGGGCAGAGTGCCGCGCCAAGCAGGTTCCCGATGCCGCCAA
>DAIQNC010000114.1:8654-8877 GCA_036788655.1 Ktedonobacteraceae bacterium | reverse complement strand
CGGTATGCTCCTCTGAAATACTGCTATATTGCACGGGCATCTCCCACCCGCTAAACTCGACCATCCGCGCCCTCAACGCCACATGCTCGTGAAAGAGCGGTGTACGTTTGAGGTGCGTTGCTTGTATTGCCATGATTCGTCTCCGTTAGTGCGAGGATGTAACGATGAACATTGACGAAATAACCTGGATACCGATGTAGGGACCGATTTATCACGTCCGCCC
>DAIQNC010000114.1:8132-8644 GCA_036788655.1 Ktedonobacteraceae bacterium | reverse complement strand
GAAAAGTGGGGTTCGTTTAAGCTGCGTTGCTTCTGTTGCCATGATTCGTCTCCACTAGCTATATCGTGTGTATGTTCTTGAATGCTCTATTGTATCACGTACATAGCAGATGTAAGGAAGTCTGCGCTCCTACATTACCCCGAAGGATGCAGCCCTGGAAATGGATATGAAATACGTTGAATGTTTGAAGGATATATCACTATACATTTACAGAATTACAGTCGAATACACCATTGCAAAAATCCATAATATCGGATACACTACTTTATGGGGATACAGTCTACATGCATCATTGAAAGAATACTGCTTCCATATTTTTGTTTGCTTGAAGGCAAGATGCGACAGCCTGGCATTTGTGGGGAGTCTGCCATGCAACATTGCAAGTTTTGTGATTCGGAACAGTCGGATATTGCTCGCTTTTGTGCTAACTGTGGGCGTCCATTCCATGTTTCAGGAGAAGGTGCTACAGCCGCAACCACTCCTTCAGGAGCAAATATACCTATTATTGAACC